>CAIJTV010000945.1:0-13120 GCA_903823635.1 uncultured Planctomycetaceae bacterium | reverse complement strand
CTTCAACAGCAATGTCTTCTTCGGGCTGCGTAAACTGAGGCCGGGCGTTCGCGGGATCTCTCATTCAGATCATTAACTCAATCTTGGCCGCACACTGAAAAATCAATTCTCGTGGCGCCCGCTACGACATTTCTTGTTTAGACAGAATAATTCTCGCGTGAGTACCAGGAAAACAACTTCAAAGTCTGCAATCCAGCCGGTTGATCCGGATGCGATTCGTGATCTTTTGGGGTATCTGAATTTTTCACAGGGGACCATCAGTCCTCGGTTTCGCGCCACACTGAACAGTCTGTTTAGAGATCCGGCGAGAGCCAACTCTCCGGCGGTCCTTCGAGACTATCTGATCGGTGAATTGCAGCGGTTGTCAAAGTCTGGTGATGCCGCCTGCTCAGATCCCACTCAGGCTGAATCTGTCATTCGTTTCACCATCGATCAGTTCATTCCGGCCTACAGATCTCATCATTCGGACTTGCTGGGACATCTGTCAGAATCGGATTTCTATGCGCCGTTTCTGATGGCCCGAATGTTTGAATCTGTGCTCTCTGCGCGTGCAGAAGTCGGAGATGACAGAACCTCAAAAGTTATCGAATCAGCCTTGAAGCGGTTGAATCATTTTGTTGGCTATCGTCCTGTTGCAGTGCTCGAGAACGATCGCCGTTCAGAAGTTTACTCGAGTGAGAGATTCTGCCCGCTGCCTCTGTATTTTGGTGACGTCGGAGCGGCCGCAGGCCCATATGAGAAGATCGTCAACGCGACGATCGCATTCATGCAAGGACTCCCTGAAGATCTGGTGGGGAGTTCGCACTTTGCTCTGGAACGACTTGCTGAACTCAGCCTCGATATGAGGTCCCACGACCATCTGCATCCCGTCAATAAACGCACGAACTATGTGTTTGGCGAATGGGACCCGGATGAGATTGACACCAAGGGTTTCTACCGGCGTTTCGTCGTCAGACGACTTATTCTTGACTCGTTGATCGACTGGATCAAGCGCGGAGACAAACCGGACGATCCCGAACGGCTGTACGATGCCTCGGCCGTGCTGGCCGGAACAATTCTGATGGCGTCTGCGATCAGTGGATCCGGGCCACAGACTTATGATTCCAGCGTCTCATTAACGTCTCTGCTGCCGATTGTTGCTCGACAACGAGATCACTTCTATCAGCGGCTGCTGGACACGGCATCCGGAGATCGATCGCGACGTCTGAAAAAGCTGGCGAACGAATCGCGGCAGCCATTCGGCCACGTACGCCATGAACTCAATATGTACCTCGCAAAGTACGGTGCTGATCAGGTACAGCATCGACATTTGTCGTGGATGTTCGCGCGGATGGGCTTTGAAGAAGCCAGCTGCGAAGAAGCATCGGTAATCCCCTGTCTCTCCGCACGGTTTGAATCAGAAATCCAGTCGCGACTTGTCATGGTCCCGCGAACTGTGCGTGCAGGACAATTGGATACCGCACGCCGATTAATTACGGAGGTCATAGAATTCCTGCACCGTGGCATCGAATGCGGCGGTCTCGTCGACCCATGGAACATCCTCGGATTTCAGGGCTTGTTTCCGCTGTTCTTTACTCGTGAGGATTCGATACCGGATTCACGCGTGGAGGTCCTTCTGGACATCATGGGACAGATTTTTGATGTCTGTTCGCTCACGATGAGCGAAGCAGCGGCAACAGGCCAAAAAGATCTGCATGATTCCGTACTGAAGGACTTCCGCGAACTGGCCGAGCATTGGGATCGATATGCCACGACAACGGTTAACGATCTGACTCAGGTCGAAGGCATGAAGTCAGTAGAAGCTGCAACACAGGTTGCGCGAGTGCTTGCCGAATGGCGAACGGCCGGTGAGTCGGCCGGCGATATTAACTTCTGGCGACGGCATGTCGAAGATTTTGATGCGACCAGCAGCTTTGCTCAGGTTGTCACTGCCCTGCTCGATCGGAAAGATCATGTGGCAGCGATGGGATTGTTGATGCAATGGCTGGGCCAGGCGGAAACCGTTCCTTTGGAAAACGGACCGCATTCCATTCACCGAATGTTGCACCGTTTGCTGCAGTGTATCTGCGATCAGTCGGAACCGGAGAAACGCTGGAATCATCTGCGCAGACTGTTTGCATTTATCGAAGCGAACGCGGGACTGTTCTGGGAAATCCCAAGTCTTGGCGAATTTGCCGAGCAGCGTAAACGTGGCCGGAAAGGCGGCAAAGAAAAAGCCAAGGACGATCTTGATATCGAACATCTGTTCGATGGCGACGAATCCGAAGACAAGATTCTGGAAGCGGCCTGGGATGACGTCACCTATCGGGATTCAACGGACGACGGCAACGCCTCCGACACAATGGATGGCGCATCTGCTCCGGGGACGACTGAGTTTGAAGTGCTCTACCGCCAAATGGAACCTCGACTGAAGTTCCTGCATACGGTAGGTTCATTGTGGGGAATCGCCGCCGTCTGGATTTCACGTTCGGCCGCGACATTGACCGCAGCCGATGATCAGAAAGAACACCTCCGAGAATGGCTGGCGTCAATTCGGGGACGACTGCACGGACTGGGTGAACTGGTCCGTGAGGTTCGCGATTACGAAATCACGACGCTGGGCTCCGGACTGGAAGGGAACATCGAGTACGACATTCAGATGCAATGTCGATTTCTCCTGATGCAGAACGCTCTTTCCACGACCGTCGAATTCCTGATGGCCGAGCGATTAATCGGTGCAGTCATCTCAGAGGAATCGATTACCAAGGATACCGCATCGCTGGATCGGCAACTGTCGCGAATGTTCGGAGCGGTGTTTGCTCGCAGTGCCGAAGCTGCTCGCCAGTGTTTTCCTGGTCTCTGCAAAGAACTTAAGCGACGCCCACTTCTGTATGTTCCGTTCGAAAACGGGGGTCAGCCCGCAGCGATCCTCAAAGCACGCACATTGCAGTCGGTGATTCGCGTGCTGTTAAGTCAGCTCCCTCGACTTGGATTGTTGTCGGAAACGTTTGAACTGTTGCAGGTCGCTCTGCAGATGGAGCGAACTTCACGACCATCGGGACAAGCCGTCACAGAGTTTGACCGACTGTTTCGAATCGGGCTCAGCAGCTCTGTCGAAGCCGTTCTTCAGTCTGCTGCAAAATGGAAGGGTGAATCGAGCCAGAAAGTGCGCAATATCCTGAAGCGTATTCAGAGGCTCCTCGATGCATACTCAGACCTCTGGACGCGACACAGTGGCTCGATGCGTCTCTCGGTTGTGGAAGATCTTCACGACGAAGAGTACGCCGAAGACGTCAAGCAGTTCATTGAAACCTACGGAGAAGATCTGTTCCACACGCGAATGCTGACGCTCGGCAATGCGCGAGCCATTCTTCATCACGGTGCGGAGTCGCTCTTCGATGAACTCCAGCAAACGGTCGCACTGACTCAGAACGTGAAGATCCTGGAAGACCTCGAAAGCGGTGAACTGGACCGCGAGGATGCCGCGGAATTGGCGGAGTTTGTCTACGAATGCGTCGTCGATAATTTTGATCGCTTCCTCGAATACAACACAACGACCACACATTCGGATTATGGCAATCGCCTGTATTGTCTGCTCGACTTTCTTCGGCTCGAAGCGTTGTACGATCGCTTCGAATGGAACACGATCCCGTGGCAGGTCGCGCACGAGACGATGGTTCGAAAAGGAGAACTGGAAGTTGCGGCCGGCGTCGAAGAGTATGTCGGTGATGAATCCCGGGACATCGCTAATTCATTTGTCGAAGAACTCGTGCAACTGGAAGCCGAATACGGAGTCCGACTTCCGGCCCTGCATGATCATGTGGGCGAACGAGTTGTCGGCGCGCTGGCTCAAAACCGCATGGCAGCCCTGGTTTCGCGAGCCTGCTCAGACGCGGCTGGACTATCACAGGACGAAGTGAACAGTAACTTCCAGACGCTGCGTCAGGAAATTGCGGACTTTATGAGCACTCGCATTGGTTCAGGTATCGAACCCCCCGACTGGATGCAGCGTCTGGCATCAGAGCTTGACCGAGTACAGGAAGGCCGTCCAGGTCAATTATCAGATTCGCTGATGGAAGGCGATTTTCAGAAGCTGTCACAGAAAGCGATTGATCAGCAGATTTCTGATATCAGTCGCCTGAATGATGCAGCGGGCAGCGGAATGTGAGTGTGCCGCCCTGCTCGATCTTACAGGGCCTTCAAGCGGCTTCTTCAACCGCAAGGGCTCGTGCTTCCAATTCTCCGAAGATCAGGGCTCCACGGACAACGGCTGTTGCGGGATCGGGGGCGAGGCGAATGGACTGGATTCGCTCGGCGATTTCGTGCTCAATAAATCGCTCTGTCAACAGGCTGGGAAAGCCCTCGATCATCGTGGCACCACCGGAAAGCATCACAGCCAGTTTCTGACGATGGAGTGCATTTCGGACCGGCGTTGACTGCAGCAGTTGAGCTACTGTCCGTGTCACTCGGTCAAGCACAACCGTGTACAAGCGTGACATCATTCGCTCGCGATCTCCCACGGCATTCCGCAGATGGGGACAACTTTGCTGCTTCCACTGACGGATGCTTTCCATGTCGATGAACGCATTTCCGTCTTCATCCCAAACCTGTATCTGAAACTGCTTGGCCACTTCCGTATCGATCCAGTTACAGCCGATCGCAATCGACTCCTTCGCCAGCGAAATTCCATATCGCGCGATGCAGACACTGGTTGTTTCGGCACCCATCACAATGCTGATGCCGGTAAAGGTGGCATCGTGGCAAGTCGCCAAAAGTGAGGCCTCAGCCGGGTTAACGACGAACGGCGAGTATCCTCGCATTCTCACAAGGCGTGAGAGAAATTCGGCATTCTTCTGAACCCGCGGTGACTCATCAGGAACGCCGGGCACAGTCAATACGCAAAGACTTCGTTCCGCGTCCACCGGAGGCAGCATCGCTTCCGTCAAAACGCTGAGCATCTGCCGAGCTGGAGGATCATCCGACGGAACTGCCCCCTCAACGAACAGAGGAGTGCAGGGAACTCGGCTCAACCACTGGGCTCTCGCAGCGTTATTTCCAACGACCGCAAGTGATCCCTCGCATTCCGCGAACGGGATCTGTTGATCAGCCAAAGATCTTCGATGATGCCCAGTGTCCGGAATCAAAGCGTACTCTGATTTCTCAGCATACATCGATAACCGGTCCGGTGTCCGCGGATTGCGAAACACTGAACGAATCCAGCAGCTGCCAAAGTCGATGGCGCAAATCATGTGTCTGTCCGATCCTGAAGATAGTGGAGAGCCCGGTCCAGGCTTGCAGAGGTCGCTGCCGACTTCTTCTCTCCTGCCTGTTCTTCCTGCAATGGCATCTCAAAGGCTGACCGCTGCGCTGACACAGTGACAGATTCATCACGCCGGCGCTCGGATGACATGTTCATGTGAGGAGCTGGTACTCGAGAATGCGCCGCATCGATTCGCAGCCGACGCGGACCAGCAGGACGCCCGAACAAAGAAACTCTCAGAGGAAGCTCTACCTGACACAGATCAATCGGCAGTCGATTCTGCAGCAGATCTTCCAGATCTGATAAGTATTTTGCACCATTCACGACAGACTCGGACACCACCGGTCGGATTGGCGTAGAAGACAGCATTGCCGGCTCAACGGAAACAGATGCCGGAATGGGCGCGATTGGCTTTTTTGTGGGGGCCACAGATGCGGCGTTGTGCTCAACGGCGACGCTCTCTGTCATCATTACAGGATGAGCGGACTTCGAATCACTCAACGATTCAACAACCATCTTTTCCATCAGATAGATTGATGGGGAATCAACTTTTCCGCTTTGATCAATTCCGGCAGCAACAATCACAGAATCACACGTGGCAGCTTGCTCTGATAACATCGAGGAAACAGAAGCACTGGCTTGTGTACTCCTCCAGTCACCACCGAACCAAGCCTGCGTCTCTGTTGCACTGGGAAGATTCTCCGATGTCAAAAGCGGCTTTGCAGGTACCGCAGTAACAGCTGCTGTGGTGGCCGTTGCTGTGATCTTCTTTTCAGGCACAGAAGGTGTGGGGACTGTCGCAGGCTCAATCGATGGACTAACCGGCGCCGCAAAGTTCTTGACCACGTTTCCAGAATTCGCGGTGTAATGCATTGCGGAGCTTTCGGAACCGAGATTTTCGTCTTCAGCTCTCAAGGAGCCAATCAGAATCATCGATCCTGCAACGAGCAGACCACCAATGAACAGGATATTCCACAGTCCCATTGATGCGGCTGGTACTTGCCGAGCAGCTTCAAGAGGAACAGCAATCTCTACTGGAGCCGGAGGTGCGATGTTCTCTGCAGGAGCAAATGGTACTGCTGCGGCTTGAGAAACGGATCTGACAGAGTGTTCCGATTCACTCTGTTCCATTTCTGAATGCGATTCCCGAGCTGCATCATCTGCGGGCTCAGCAGGGTCCGCAAACGGATTTCGAGAATCATCCAAAGTCTTCGCCTCAGAAGCCTGAACAGGGAACTCAAGAGGAGTTGCCGGGGCTACTTCAGGAACAAGGTTCCCTGCAGCATTTAAGCTGGCCGGTACAGGTTGAGTCACTTCAGAGGTCTGCCACTCTGACGATGCCGGGACCATATTCCCAAAGCCACGAGAAGTTGCCTGAGCCCTGTGTACGACCGTTATCACATCGCCATGTTCAACACGATCTGAAAGGGCAGCGTTTTCCAATAGCGAACGTCCTCGGAAACGGCAGGCGATTTTGACTTGTTGGTCGGCCGATGGAAGCCCGCCTGTCCCCTGAAGAACATCACCTACAGCGATAAATTCATCGGCCAGGGTCACAGGAACGACACCGCCGTCGGTTCGCAATGCGGCGTTCTTTTGGTGAGCTTCCTGGATAGGCTGCATGGACTGCACGACAAGAATATCGCCTTCCATGACCAGCTCACCAGTATCAGTCGACGCACGCGAGAAATTCTGAGTAAACGCGGCTCTCTGCTGTTTTCCTCGTACGACTGAAACACTGACTGAATCACCAAGCATTCCCGCCTGGATGACCGCCTGATGAATCGTGATTCTCGTATGCGGCGAAAGTACGAAGTAGTTGTGGTTTCGAACATCTCCGATCACCACGAATGTCGGTTGTGCGTGATCCGCGTCGGAGGACGGAGACTGGGCTGCCTGCTGTCCGGGAGAGGTCCGTGCAGTCGCAACCATTGCTGCGATAATTAGCACGATCTTGAGCCGTTCCATGGCTGTAACCTCGGTTAAGCAGATATTTTCAGAATTGGACTGTCTGAAGCCAGGTCAGAACGCCCAGCGGCACAATCTGCGCAACGCATCCTTGCTGGCAGAATCGACGCCCTCATGAGAATCGGCATTCAGTGAACCGTTCATCATTCTTTTCGCTCTACAGTCAAAAGCTTCGCATTCAACCCAAATCCCGGGGAGCCATTCACCGAGCGACAGAGGTGCAAAACAGAACTCCGTGGGGATCAAATTCCAATAAAAAAGCCCGACTCTTTTCGGAGCCGGGCTTTCACAAATCACTCATCAACATGTTTAAGTGCCGAAGGTTAAAGCACGGCCTTGATCTTCGTCAAAAACTCGCGATTCGTTGGAAATCGGTCCATCGTCTTCGTCAGTTGCTCCATCGCTTCGACAGGACTGAGGCTGATCAAGCTTCGACGCAGCATCGTGATCCCTTCCTGCAGGTCAGGTGCAAGAATTTTCTCTTCCCGACGAGTTCCGGATTTCGTGATGTCAATCGACGGCCAAATGCGTCTGTCAGCCAATTCACGACTGAGCACCATTTCCATGTTGCCCGTACCTTTGAATTCCTGAAAGATGGCTTCGTCGATTCTGCCGCCAGTGTCAATCAAGGCCGTTCCACAGACTGTCAGAGAACCGCCTTCGTCAAAGCGACGTGCCTGCCCAAAAAGCTTCTTGGGAATATCCATGGCCCGAATGTCCAGACCGCCGGTTCCCGTCCTTCCGGAATTATTGGCCTTGTTGAAGGCACGAGCCAGTCGAGTAATACTGTCGAGCAGAATGAAGACATCTTTGCCCTCTTCGGCCAGACGTTTTGCCCTCTCGATGATCAACTCCGCGATACGAATGTGGCTTTCAACATCGCTGTCGAGTGAGGACGAAATGACCTCGCCCTTAACCATTCGGCGCATCTCGGTCACTTCCTCAGGCCGCTCATCAATCAGCAATACCATCAGATGAATTTCCGGATGGTTAATGCTGACAGAATTCGCCATATCCTGAAGCAGCATGGTCTTGCCTGTGCGAGGAGGCGCAACCAACAGTGCTCGCTGTCCCTTACCAATCGGACATAGCAAGTCCATGACTCGCATCGTCAGCGGCTTAGGACCAATTTCCAGTTTGATTTGCTCAAACGGATTAATCGCCGTGAGGTTATCGAAGTTCCTGACATTCAAATACTCTTCCGGAGTAAACCCATCAATGAGTTCTACTTCGCGAAGTCGGGGGCCCTGGTTACGAGTGCCCTGCCCTACGTCACCACGAATCAGAACCCCTTGTCGTAGCTTGTATTTTTCTACCAGTGAACTGGATACAAATGGGTTGGAATCTTCAGCAGCGTAGTTTCGTTTTGGGTCGCGAAGAAAACCATATCCCCTTGGATGAAGTTCCAGCACGCCATCGAACGTGCCTTCAACGACTTCACCGGACGGCTGAATCGTTCTGCCGCGTCGCGGACCTCCAAGATCGCGTCCGCGCCCCATATCCCGGCCACCACGAGGTGGTCCGACTTCACTACGTCGACCACGGCCGCCATCGTTGCGGCCCCCGTCATTTCGGCCACCACGACGCCCGCGATTCCCGTCATTTCTTCCATCGCCTCCACGAGGCCCATCATTTCTGCCTCGGTTGCCTTCAGGCCGGCCACTACTCTGAAATCGGCTGGGTTCACGCCCATCATTGCGGCGAGGCTCACGCAGGTCATTGCGACCAGGTTCTCGCCCGTCATTGCGGCCAGGTTCTCGCCCATCATTGCGGCTAGGTTCTCGCAGGTCATTGCGACCAAGCTCTCGCCCATCATTGCGACCAGGCTCACGCAGGTCATTGCGACCAGGTTCTCGCACATCATTGCGGCCAGGCTCACGCAGGTCATTGCGACCAGGTTCTCGCACATCATTGCGGCCAGGCTCACGCAGGTCGTTGCGACCGGCTTCTGGTCCCCGTGCCACATTATCTCCGTCGCCTATTCCTTCACCACCTCGACGACGACGACGACGGCGGCGGCGAGGCCGGCGATCTCCGTCAAACAAATCACCCTGTCGCAATGGCGCGCCCTCTTCACCGTCACCAGAGCCTCCGCCCTCATAGTCATCGGACATTTGATCACGATCGTCGTCCAGTTCACGATCACTCGCAAAATCCCGATCGGGATCATATGGCCGATCAGACTCTGGACGCCGATCGACCGAGGGCCCTCGATCCAAATCGCTGTCACCACGATAAGGCGCACGGCCTCTGCCCGAATGACGCGGAGATCTTCCGCCCCGATCAGATGCCCCATCTCTCACGGGAGCTGCATCCCTGACTGGAGCTGCTTCTCGCACCGGCGCTGGTCCGTCATCATCCCCAAAATCCAGCTCTTCTGAGCTGAAGTATCTCATTCCGGTCTGGGGCTCAACATCAGCAATCTGTCGCTCAAATCGGCTTGAAGTTCTTTCGCTTCGCTCTGATTCAGCAGAAGTCGATTCGGGAGGAGCATCTGCAGCAGCTGGCCGTGCACTGCGAGTTCCTCGCTTCGCTGGGGGACGCTCGCTTCGAGCTTTCGGAACTCTTGGCTCTTCCGGGGGACTCTCCACTGACGGCTTGGGCTCAGCCACTGTTGAACTTTTCCGCTCCCGTGGTTGACGGGCCGGACGCTCTTCATTGACGACACCCGAACCAAAATCATCGTCTGAAACAGAAGGCGCCGGTGCGACGCTGTCCTCAGTGCCAATCTTTTTGGAACGTGTTGATGGTCGGCGAGCCGGAGCTGACGATGGGGAACGGGGCGACGTTCGTCGACGTGGTCGTTCGCTGGTTCCTTCAGAATCGGAACTGCTGGTCGGCATAGATGTAACCTGATTTGGCCTGGGTAAAAGTGGAGGCAGCAGGCGAAATTGCCTCAAACCTCTCGAACATTAATTTTCACGGTATCAACAAACCCTGCGATTTCGGGCACATTGCCACAAAAAGAGGTTTGGCAGAAAGCACCTTGCTCGCTGCATAGCGACCGAGAAAACACGAAAAGAACAAGGAGTTCGCCCGTTCAAAGGGACGAAACGGCACATCCCAAATCGGATGTGAGACTCAGTAGAGTCATTCGGTGCCTGCCAAAAAAGGCATTCACCGCACTCCTGCTGAAAAAACCGCTGCCCACCAACGGTGATTCAAGTTCCGACGCCTTCGCGTGACAACCTGACTCACACACCTCGAATTACATCGAGACTCCAGGGGACCACCTCAAAATGGAAGAGGTCACAGCGATCCAGCCTTCAAATGCCAGAACTGACCGGAAACACTGAGGTCTTCTTGCGACCATGGTCTCATGGCGACCGAAAACAGGCCACCAACCGGAAAGCTCAGTCAGCGAAATGGAAGCTTCAGGAGAGTTCCACTGAGCAATAACACTCGATGCACTAAGGAATTCAGCACATCTCAAAACCGGGCATCATCACAACTTTTGTGCCAACATGAGATGGCACCCGTCAGCTCAAGAACAGACTGACACCGCTAGTATTAACGGATCTCAAGTCGATGTCAATTGAACTGTTCGCGGGAAAATCAAACATTTTTGAGTCAAATCAGAGGCCTGGAAAGATTCTGAGCGAAATCCATCCGAGCCCCACCGTCCCGCAAGACAGAAAACTCTCAACGGACAAGGATCTCCACAGCATGCCAACTCCCAACAGAAAAGATATGCCATCTGAATACAGCTGGATAGTGTTTCACGGACACGAAGAACTGCTCCGATCTTCTTTGATCTTAAGAAACCGGCACCGACGACATGACTTCAGACTCATTTCGACTACAGTACTTATCAACACCCCTAAGCAGTTCTCATAGAGTCGCAAAACTCAGCATGGTTGACGAGTGCATTGGCAGTTCACGTTGAGTAGCTCTCTCGAGAATTGAATCCCACAGAAAAGCAAGACATAACGCAGAACTGCCAGTACATCTTGCCTTACTAACGATTTCTTTGGCGGAGACCTCTCCCAGCTTTGCGTCAGGATGAGCCAAACAAGGAAGCAGATCGAAAATCTCGACGAGATACTGTATTTATGTTTACAGTGTTGGCATCGAGTTTGCTCAACAGTTCGGGTCCCGACAAATCGTCAGCAGGGTAGCCACGTGAGTGACTGGTTCTGAACAGTTCGTTCATCTTTGCCACTCCAATTACCGGTTATGGCCTGTGTGGTGCTTGGCGGTCTGCCACCAAAGTCCAAGAAGCGGCAGTCATGCCCTTCATTAATTCATCAGGTAATCTTGAAGCGGGTTGACGTTGAAGGTTCTTGATTTCAGCGTTTATCCAACACGAAAGAGTCTGGAATGTCTGGTACAGGAAAGAAGATCTCGCTCACTAGGCGGCAACGCGAAATCTATGAGTTTCTTCGCGACAAGATTATCAATCGAGGCTACGGCCCTACTGTTCGTGAAATCGGACAACACTTTGAGATCCGGTCCCCGAACGGGGTCATGTGCCATCTTAAGGCCCTGGAGCGAAAAGGACTGATCTCACGAGAGCAGAACATGTCCCGCGCGATCCAGTTGGCTGATTCTCCTCAAAACCGTCTCTCAGTTTCCCTGATTGGCAGCACAGCATCTGGCGGTCCGGTGCAGCCGAATGTCTCATCAGACGAATTGATTTCCTTTTCGGCGATGTTTGAAGGCGTGGACGTTGGCTGCCTGAAAGTCGAAGGCAATCTGTTTGCTCCATTACACATTTGTAACGGAGACTTCCTGATCATAAATCGAGAAGCCCCTGTACAGCCCGGATGCCATGTGGCCGCACTTGACGATCGTCACTCTGTGATCATCTGCGTCGTTCAGGAAGGAACAAATCATCTTGTTCCCGCCATAGCAGGAACATTTAACTCAACAACCCGTCAGGTCCTTGGCGTCATCACGGGCGTCATTCGAAAGTTCAGAATCCCTACTGTTCCGGTGGCCACAACCACTACCGAACTGAAATAGCCCCTGAAGCAACAAGTGAATTCACCAGCAACAAAAGCCGGCCTGAGGCAGACTATTCTGCACTCAAGTCGGCTTACTTTTTTCAAACCCATGAGAACGCAAGAGTTTGTGGCCCACAAAGACTTGAGCGACAAAGGGCAGCCGGAATAGTCAGCCCGCCTACCCGAAGACTCAACCTGCATGCCGATGCTGACCCATTTGGCTTAGCCGGTTGTAAAGGGTCTTCAGGGCAATACCAAGTTCCTTGGCAGCCTTAGGCTTGTCTCCCTGATATTTGTCGAGCACCCTCAGAATTAATCTCTCTTCCATTTCCCGAAGTGTGATGGGCTCTGAGTTGATAAGGTCCGCGGCGACATCAGCATGACTTGAGGTGGCTGATGAACTACGAACCTGCTCATAGCCAGAAGTCACACTGGAGTTGGAGTTGCGGAGGATGCTGCGCGGCAAATCCTCGGGCTGAATGGTTTTTCCATCAGACAGAATGGCAGCGTGCTCAAGCACATTGGCAAGTTCGCGTACATTTCCCGACCAATGATGAGACTGCAGAAGCCGAATTGTCTCCGGCGGCAGCATTTCTGCTGAAACACTGTCGCGTTTCAAATGCCTTGCAATCAAGTGCAGTGCAAGGCTTGGAATGTCGTCCAGTCGTTCACGCAACGGAGGTAAATAAATCTCGAACGTATTCACTCGGAAGAACAGATCTTCGCGAAACGTACCAGCCGAAACCATCTGCTGCAGCTCGCGATTTGTCGCGCACACGATTCGAACGTCGACGTGAAAAGGTTCGTTGTCACCAACTCTTCGAACTTCACCCGACTCCAGAAATCGCAGCAGTTTGACCTGCATGGATTTATCCAGTTCACCAAGCTCGTCAAGAAACAGAGTCCCGTGATTCGCGACTTCAAAGAGACCGGCTCGATTTGAGTCCGCCCCGGTGAACGCGCCCTT
>CAIJTV010000944.1:0-2016 GCA_903823635.1 uncultured Planctomycetaceae bacterium | reverse complement strand
TCTGCAACAACCAGTTGAAGCGCAAAGCCCTCACGAACGTGAGCAACTTTCATGGACTCCGCTGGCGACATCGGCAGTGTATCGGGGCGAGCAATCACCTCATTGATTTGCGGTTCCTGCGTGGCTTTTGCGATCGCAAAGTGCGCCGCGACTTCCTCGACACTCAAAACTCTGTCATACAACGCGACTTCATCCAGCCGGCCTTCCAACCCAAACATACGATCATTGCGACCACCAAGGAAGACATTGTCTGAGTCCGCAAATGTCGGCTCCAGGTCACCATCAATCTCCGGCGAAGGATTTCCATTGAGATAGACACTGACGTGTTTGCCACTTCTGACCAGCACAACGTGATTCCAGGTGCGAGGTTCCAGGACAGTTTTCCCGATCAACGCTTCATCACGCTCATTCCCGTTGAATATCATCAATTTGCCATCCCATCCGTGGTTGAGGTAGTTTCCTCCTAGACCAAGATGATCGCCGGCAACTTTTGAGTCTACGTCAGGCCCCCTAGAGAAGAAGTAACCGGTGACGGCGCGGTCACTGTTTGGAAAACCGTTCCAAACCCAGCACTCAACAGAATATGTGTCCCCAAGCTCTGGCACATTGGCGACGACGCGACCGCCTGCAAAATGGACTGACCGGTTTCCTCGAGGCTGCTGTTCAAACCCTTCGCCTCTTGGTCCTGGTAAGTAAAACGCGAGACCTGCTTCACCCAATGCGGGATGTTTTCCCGTGGCGTCTGAGATTGTGCTGACCATTGTACTCATCTCGCTCTGCGAGATGCCCTGCCCCTCTTGTGGAGCAAGAGGAGTACATTCGATTTCGCCAAGTCGCCAGAAAGCCACCGGCTTTGAATCCAAAACAGCCTTCGCATACGAATGAAGTTCGTCCGCGACAGGACGTCGCGGCTTGTTCGCCACCTTCTCAAGCAGCTTTGTCAGAGTCTCCACGATCTGAGGTTCGGCCGTCTCCTCAAGACCAGCCGTGCGAGCTGCCCAGGTTGTGTACCCACCGAGCTTGTGCTGTTCCGGTGGCGGAATATATCCCTCAGCGCCATTCGCGAGTTCGATATTCATCGTCACTGCCAGTGGACTGCGATTCTTCAACTTGATTCCCGTGATGCCGTAAACCTCGTCAGGAATCGCAGTGATTCCCAGATCACCGATGCGAATGGCCTGCAGCTTTAACTCCGCCATGGGATCTTCATGCAGTCGAAGTTGTTCGAATGCATAGACCTCCGACCAGCCTCGTGGCAATCGATCGCCAACCTGCGCGGCGAGATCCTGAGCCCACTTCAATCGCGCCTCATCCGGAGCCCGTCGATTGAGCTTCAGTGTGGCTTCTTCCATCGCGAGAGAAATATCCTTGCGATAGACGATCTTACGGTAAGCCTCCGCTGCAATCTGAGCAACCCCCGTTGTGTAAGCCTCAAGATTATTCTGTCCTGCAGGTTTGCTGTAGTCTGGCCACATGCTGTCGCCGCTGGTGCCTTGTGACATGATACCGACAAATCCGGCTTGCTGGTTGTTCGCTCCGATCAGTTCAGCCAGCTTCAGCCCGAAGCGTCCGCAGAAATCTCCTGAAACCAGCGGTGATCCGTAGTAGTGCATCGCGTAGTTCGCGAGCACTGCCAATGGCTGGCCACTCGTCGTTTGCACAGAGAGCAGCGTCAGATCCGTATCCGCCGGGCCCGAAGGACCGATGTGATTGGGGCTTTGATATCCGGGATGCATGTGGGCTCGTACATTGAGCTGCCCAAAAGGATCAGCCATCGTCATGCGATCTGATCGAAAGATCCAGCGTCGGCAATGGTTGTGCTGATCGTCGGTCGTGACAGCCCAGCCCGCCTGAGCCGGAACCAGCTTCTCATTCGCCTGAGCAATACTTCGAACAATTTGCCCCGGCAGAAACTGAGCGTACTCCGGATCAACTCGACTTCCGAGACATGGCATTGCCGATGGCGCGGAATGCGTATGCGTCGCAGAGATCAACATGCGATTTGTTGGAATACCC
>CAIJTV010000943.1:0-3131 GCA_903823635.1 uncultured Planctomycetaceae bacterium | reverse complement strand
TGGTTTCCGTTCTCTGGCTTTGATGTACCCGGCCATTCTTTGGGTGGCACGTTATCGAGCGGCCTCTGACGGCAGAGACCACCTTATTTTACAGGATGTGCAAGCGGCCGTAGCGACGCTGGACCATAGCTTCGGATACTCACCCGCTCTGGGGCTGAAGTCTTCTCAGCACAGAATCACTCAGCTTTCAAAACTGCAGCAGATCACGGCGTTGTGTGGTTGGTATAGTCGATAGGCGAAATTCAGCGGCAGAAAACGCCGGTTGCATGAGTCGAAATTCCTGAAATTTGCCCTACGGTGTTGAACTGGGAGGGCGCCTGATTCGAACGCTTTTGCCGCCACGGGAAACAGCCGAAGAACTCTGCAACAACATGTCCCGCGTTACGTGACAGTTTGTGGCTTCGAATGGACTCAACTTTCCTCATGGGCAACGTTCGCTTTCAACCTGGTCGAACGCTGAATTCGAGCACGATTGCCTCGATCATCCTGGCGTCGACGTTTCTGAGTGCGTCCGCAGGCTGCGCAGGGAAATCACAGTTCTATTCAAAACTAACGCCTCGGGATGAACTGCGAGAAACCAAAACGCCGGTAGCTTTTCGATATGGAAAGCCCAACTGGTGTCTGGATGGGATGCAGAAGATTGTTGAGCTGCCTTCGCGAGTAATGCTGGGAGGACGCCTGAAGGCCGACCGTCTGCCATCGGAAGAAACTCGCGAAGTGCTGACCGATTACCTGCAGGAAAATGATCTCGCTGATATCCCGGTTCTGGTCAACGACTACGATCCGCTGGGCCAATGGCAGCGGTTGCGAGAAAATAATCAGGTCTCACCGGGCTGGAAATATACAGCCGGCGTCGTCGGGCTGGTCAACTATACTCTGTTTCCCGGCCGCGTGTTTGCTCGAGACACCTACAGTCCGTTCACGAACACATTGCATGTGAATACCGGCCGGCTGTCAGATTCGTTGCATGCCGCTGCCTATGCCAAAGACATCCGAACTCGAGAAACTCCGGGAACCTACGCGGTCGCGAATAGTCTCCCTGGAATCGCGCTTTGGAAGACGACCATCGCGGTTCATGATGTGGTCGCGTACGCTCAGGCTAAAGATAGCTGGCAGCTTGAATCGGGTGTTTACCGTGACCAGTATCCACAGGTCGCTGTGAAAACGATGGCACCGGTGGGACTTTTCATGACGCCCGTTGGCAATGTGGCGCTGGCCGTCAGCGGAGGCGCGGTCGGTTATGCCGTTGGGCGCACTGTCGAACAGCAGCGCATTGCCGAGCGGGATGCTGTCAAAGTGGCTGAGGAAACACTTTCCGGCAGAGCGAAAATCGAAGACGCGAAAGATTCTCACAGCGATGACTCTGACGATGCTGGAATTGAGTTCGGCACCTGAGTGAACTGCCCGCGTTTTCGACGCCGTAGATCCGTCAAGTGTGTCCGTTCGAACCGTGCTGGTCCTGGAAACCTCAGCACTGTGGCGAACATCAGCCGCATCGGCCAAATTTCAGCCTTATTCTCGCATCCATTCTTCAGGTGGATCCGGCTGCTGCCAAGTACTCATTCCTCCGTCGACATATAACATCTGCCCGTGGATATGATCTGCGGCATCGCTCAGCAGAAACACGGCCGCACCGCTGCAGGCATCAGCCTGAGGAACCTTGCCGTTCGGAGTGTGGACTTCCATCCAGCGTCGAAACTTGTCGTTCTTCAGAGCTGGTTCTGTCAGGCGAGTCCACAGCAGGCCTGGAGCGACCCCGTTCACACGAATCCCCATCGGAGCCAGCGACACGCACAACGAACGAACCATCGCGTCGATCGCACCTTTGGAGGTGTCATAGGCCACATGAGTCTGCTCAGCCAGCTTGCCATTGATGGAGCCGATCAGAAGAATTCTTCCGGCAGTCTTCTGATCCGCCCAACGTCTGGCAAAGTGTTGAATAAGGACAAACTGAGAATACACGTTCAGCTTTAGAGTTCTGTCGAACGTCGCAAAATCCATCTCCAGAAACGGAGCATCGATGAATGTTCCGGCGTTACAGACCAAAGTGTCGATCCCGGGATTCAGCTTCAGAGCCTGCTCGGCCAGGGTCAGTGGAGCTTCCGGCATTGGTTCTGCCAGGTCACCCACAACCACATGCGCCGGACCAGTTGTCGTGCGACATTTCTCTGCAGCTTTCGCGGCTGCTTCGTGCATCCTTGTCCCGTGCAGAATGACGGAAGCTCCGGCCTCTTTCAGGGCGAATGCGATTTCGAGGCCGATCCCCTGAGTGCTTCCGGTGATAAACGCATGACGGCCAGACAACATGTTCATGATGGACTCCGGATCGAAAGCTGTTTTGTGAGTGCGGAATGCTACCAAAACCGAGGGCTCTGCCCGAGCGTCCTGCAGAAAGTCTCATAGTTTGACAGCGATCTGGCCGGGCGTTCGGTCGCTCTCCCGCGGCAGGAAGGTGACGAAAGCGGCCTTCCACTGCGGATCGACTGTCAGAAGCGGTGCCGCACCCCGGAATATTCTATCTGATCGTTCCGCCGGGCAACTGTTTGCCATTGAACGAGTGGTATTCTCACGGGAGTTTTGCAGATCCGCGGACTACACTTCGGGCAATCCCACGCAACCAAAACCGTATGATTTGGCTTTATCGCTGCCCATGGCGGAGCGGATTGAGCCTTGTCGATTATGATTTCACGGTTCATTCGACTCGCGTTGTCGATGCGTGGAGCGTTCAATTCAGAAAGACGGCGCAGACGTAATTCATGGGCACAGCAGGTTCCGAAAAACAACAACAACCTCAGCCGCGCAGGCGACGCAGAATGGTCGCGCGACGCTGGCTTACGTGGTTGATCGTGCTGGGATGTGTTCTCGTCGGAACAGGCCTGCTGACGTTTCAGGTTTCTCTGTGGCGAGCGAGAGTTGCGATTGAAGACCGTCGCCATTCGGCAGCAGAGCGATGGCTGAGTGTTGCTCGTTGCTGTTGGCCTGCGAATGGCGAGTGGCATTTTCTCTCCGTGATTGTCAGTCGCAGGGCTGGAGAATTCGAACGCACAAAAACAGAATTGAAGAATGCCTTTGATCTGGGATGGCCCAGTCGTGAACTGGATCGCCAGCAATTGCTCGCTTACGCTCAGACG
>CAIJTV010000942.1:0-5505 GCA_903823635.1 uncultured Planctomycetaceae bacterium | reverse complement strand
GCATTCTCGAGAGCACTGTTGCTGGGGGATAGTTTCAGACCGTGACGTTCACACAGGGTACAAAAGCCCTCGTAAAAACGGATCACGGATTTCAAAGACTTATCGCGCGGGGATCTGATGTTGAGGAAAGAGCGACAGAATCTGCTCAGTCGCTGAAAAGCCTGAACACGAATTAAGCCTGCGATCGTGGCCAGCATCAAGAACGTTACGATGCCTCCCTGCCAGCTGACCCATTTCTCCGGAGAACTTGCAAGACCGACGGCCCATTGTCGAGCCGTTTCCATCAAACCCTGCTCCTGAATTGTTTCGTACAATGATTTTGATGTCGAGATCACAGGAGCGAAAAACTCCTTCTGTCGCTGTGCCGACATATTATGAATGCCATCATTCCAGAAGTCTGTGATCGCCTCCTGAATATTTGACATCAGCGTAATGGACTCATTCTTAACCAGAAGTGCTTCTCGATCTGCAGAAGGAGTCGCATCGAGCGTTTGCCATTGCCCGTTGATCCACGCCTCGGTCCAGGTATGTGCATGGCGCTGTCGAACTTCGTATTTGCCTGTCACGCTGTTTTTTTCACAGCCATAGAATCCGTTGACCAGGCGAGCGGGGACTTCGACGGCCTGCAGCATCAGAGTACAGGCGGACGCAAAGTATTCGCAATGTCCCGATTTTGTGTTGAGCAGAAAGTCCTCCAATGGGTCGCGAGAATTATCCTTGCGCGTTTGAGTCAGATTATATCGATAGCCATTCTGCTGACTCAGGTAAGACATAATTCGTTGCACGCATTGATCCGCCGGAACGAGCTTTCCATCCTCCAGACAAATCTCATAGGCAATCCGGTAAAGATCGGGGAGGGCAAATCGCAGGTCTTTCTGCTGCACATAGATTCGGCGTTCCACCGCGCGCGGTGCTCGAGCGGCCTCGAAATATTGAGTTTCAATGCCGTCCATCAGAAACAGTCGCTCTGCAGTCGCTTCACGTCGATTGCGAAACTCATTCAGTTGCTCTTTGGGTTGATCTGGCGGTGAAGTCCAATACTCAAATGGAATCCCGCTGTCTGGTTTCACACGAGGCAACTCGACCGAAAACGTGCGTGAGAGACTGTCTTCGTAAGGTCGCTCCAGCCAGATCAGGCAGGCTCGCTTATCTGTAGCAAGGACGCGATTGCGGCGGGCGGAAATCACTCGACTCACAGGGTACGGAGCAAATGCAAAGAGTTCCTGCGGCGGGTCCTGAATGATATTGACCAAAAAATCGGAAGGCATTCGAGAATAGTTGCCCGGACGGTGAATTCCGTCTTCATGAGCAGTCTCTCGAAGCGAATATCCTCGAAGCCATTGTCCCTCGAAGTAGTGAGAGAAAACATTGCCCCGAAAGCGGAGTTCATCCATGTTCAGACCAGCGGCCAGCTCCTCTGCAGTCATCGGCTTTTGAGTTTGCAGGTTGACAGCATCGAACGCGAGTACACGTGCGTTGCTCTGCATAATTCGTCCGACATCGCCGAGCGCGACGAAATTGCTGAAGCCGGTCTGTCCCGCAAAAGCTGGCTGTTCGTCGGAAATGTCTCCCAGGACAAGTCCCGGAATCCAGACACGTGGAAAAGCCGCAAATACGATGAACGCCAGCACCAGCGAAATGGCAAAAGAGCCACTCACCATGCCTCGAAATCGCCAGCCCACCCACGTCTCCGCAGCGTCACGCTGAAGTCCATTGCGAACAAGGATTGCGGGGGCAGTGCTGCTTTGGGCTGCGGCTGACTCTGGTACTGCTGATTGAAATGGCCCGGCGTTCAGGCCAAAGAATGAGCGAAAGAATGCCAGCGTTCGTTCTTTTCTATGTCGAGGCTGATCCTTCTTCATGGAGACTGTTGGCAGCACATGTCGCGATGCGGACTCAGTACCGTTCAGTGCAAGTTTATCAGCAGTTTTTGCATGGTGGTCCTGGACTCGATAAAGAGAGAACACGGACATGGTCCACATGAGCAGCATCATCATTCCCATTAAAGCTGCACCAAAGGCGACGTTACCGGAAACTATTCCTCCAATGGCCAGCTCCAGAACACTTAATGCCATGAGCCACCAGTACTGCCGATGAGATTTAGGCAGTAACAAAACAATCCATGACAAATAAACGACCAGATGTGCTCCGGAAAGCAGTTTCTGAATGAGAGTACCGCCGAGAAATTCATCAGCCGCGACCCACAGCGCGGCGAGACCAAAGAGATTACCGACAAGCACGGGGATATGCAGCGTTCGATAATGATCGACAAAGATCCAGGCCACGACGGCAATGAATGGCGTGATACCCGCAGGGAAAAATGCCCCTTCACTTCCGGCCAGAATCAGTGCGGCGGCCGAAGTCACCAGAGTCATACTTCGAAAAAATGTCGCTCGTAGTTTTTCGTCACTCTGTGCCGCTGAAAGCTCAACCATTGTTGTTCTCCCCGGACTCAAGACTGTTTGCGACAGTAAAGACATCGTTCAGAGTCTCTGGACTGCAATCCAGAATCAGCAGCCGCTGAAATAACTGCGATTCATTCCTGACAGAATCGCGAGCAATCGTCTCCGCCAGAATTTGTGCTTCATCAGGACGCGGCGTAATCAGCACAAAGCGGCTGTTGGAGGAGATTGAGCTCTGAGCGACCGCGGTCAGAATTTGTGATAACGGAGCTTTCGCAGAGGGTTGGCAAATTGCCAATGCCCTCAACGCGGCGTCGCGAAAACGAGCAGCCCCGACGACTTCCAGACTCTGCTGTTCCTTTCCGGCAATCAGCAGCCGATAAGTCCCCGATGACGATTGTCGAGTTTGTTCGACACATAGCGTCGCGGCCAGGCTTACCGCCGTTTCCTGCACCAATTCTGTAAACTGCGGAGTGAGAAAAAAGTCCAGCATCACGATCAATTCCGCTTCCCGATGCTGCTGATGTTCTTTCACCATCATCTGCCCGTGCCGAGCCGAGCTGCGCCAGTGGATGGCTCGCGAACTGTCCCCGGCGCGGTACTCGCGAATACTGTGAAAATCGTCGTCAAAAATTCCCATCCGTGCGTTGGCCCGACTAGCCGATTCCGCAAGGTCACGTTCACGTCGCTTCCAGCCCGGCAGCAGTCGCCCAATTGCCGGATGAACCAACAATTCACTTTCTCCTTCTACGACATGACCTCGCTCCCCAATCCCCAATGGAAAGCGACTGCTGATTCTCATCGGGCCAAACCGATAGAGGCCGCGACGACTCATGCACAGTTCATAACGCCCGAAACGCTCTTCTTTGGGGCCGACACGGACAAATGTGACAGTCGGCTCCGCACGCAAATCTCGCCCCTGCACCACATCACGTACTTCAACCAGTCGAGACGACAACAAGGGCTTGTCGTTCCGCATCATCACATCCACCCCGAAATAGACACCGGCCTGCGTTGTCAGCGGGTGTTGCCGCCTGACCGTGACTCGCGTCAGCATCGCATCGACGACCCAACCATTGAGCACAAAAGGGCCCGCCATCATTCCGAAAACCAGCAGCAGAATATTTCCCGTATCCGGACTCCCCCCTGTCAGCGCGCCAACGGCCACGATCAGCATGATGCCAAGATAGACGATCCCTTCACGAGGCAGCAACATTCGCGAGCGAATCCCCATCCTCTGAGTGAACCGCGCCGTCAGCTGCGGAAAGAGAATTGTGATCAGAGCCAACGCGAGATTGATTCCGCCAAGTACCAGAAGCGAGTTTCTTGAACCCGCCCAGTTCGGGAATGTCAGCGGAATAACATAGGCGGCCAGAAAGAACGCGGCACTGGTCAGCAACAGAATTATATTGCCGGCACCAAATGCTGAAGGAATCAGCGACCTGTTTGAGTTGTCGGTCGACATCTTCGGTGTCTTTCCAAATCACAATTTATCCGGAGTGCACCGGACTGGTGAAATTTGAGACGGCACCGCGCGAGCCGTCCAGTCTCGCAGGAAGTTTACAGGTCATCGTCCGGCGTGTGCGGTGGCACTTCCCATGCTGTGACCAAACATGCTGTGACCAAAGTAGTGTAGCAATCTCTGCGAATGTTGCGTGGGTTCCGCACAAGAACCTGGATTGAGTCGCGACGTTCCGTGGATCGCCTCAATTCCATTGATCGATGGGACCCCTCAGGCGATGGCAATTGATCGGGGAAATGCTCCGTCACGATCTGTCGTCGATCGGCATATTCTGCTGGCTAAAAACGTCGCAATCGTCATAGAAGTTCAGCCCACCGCCGCCTTCGGAATTTACCCACTCGGTAAGGTCTCTCGCTGTTCGAGTCGTCTTGCATGTCCGAACAAAACTAATGCCAGGTCATAACATTTCTTTGAACCGCTTGTTGTTACGTCGCAGCCATGAAACTCTCCTGGAACTTTAACAAGGTTAATCCTCGCTTCAAGAACCGAGAAGCAACTCAGGGGGAGTTCTTTACGAACGACACCGAGTTACGCGGTTTCATTCGTGAAGCTGTGCAGAATTCATTGGATGCAAAACGGCCCCGAGTCAAAGGACCGGTACGAGTTCGCATCTTTGTCTCAGGTGATCAGGCAGCTCTGTCTCCTGAAAAAGCTGCTCGCTGGTTTGAGAATGGATGGCCCCATTTTCACGCGGAGGGCAGCGGGCTGCGCGATGCTCCCCGCATTGATGAGCCCTGCCGCTTTATTGCCTACGAAGACAGTGGAACGACAGGCCTGACCGGCGATGTGACTCAGTACCATGAAGTCGCTGGTGTAAAGAATCCGTTCTACTACTTCTTCCGAGCTGAAGGACAGTCGAACAAAACCGATGGCGGCCGTGGTCGCTGGGGATTGGGGAAATTCGTTTTCCCACGCAGCAGTCGCATTCGCAGCTTCTTCGGCCTGACGGTGCGTCATGACGATAAGAAACGTCTGCTCGTGGGGCAATCGATTCTGAGATCTCATCATGTTGGCGAAAAGAGTTATACTCCGGATGGATGGTTTGGCAAAAAGCCCGATCGTAACGAGGCTGCTCTGCCTGTCTCTGATCAACGCTGCATCAATAAGTTCATTGCGGATTTTGGATTGAAACGCGGTGCTGATCCCGGGCTGACGCTTGTTGTGCCATACTGTGACGAACGCTGGACCAGTGCGGCTGTGATTGAAGCCGTCGTGCAGGACTATTTCTTTCCGGTTCTGAACGGTCAGCTTGTCGTAACCGTCGAAGAGGCAGGCGTACGTTCTGTTCTGGACTCGGGCTCACTGGAATCCGTTTTAAAGACCTGCAGTCGAACATTGCAGCAGTCAATGAGTCCTCTGATTACACTGACAAAGTGGTCGCTGACTCAAAAGGATGATCTCCTGCCCTGCGTTCCTCTTGTTCAGGAGCCTGCAGCCAGCGGATCCGGAATCTCTGTTCCTGAATCCACGAGGTCTCAGCTTCGGGCCGCATGGAAAGAAGCTGGCAGAGTCTCGTTGCGAATTCCCGTCACCGTGCATCCCAAAGACGGCGCGCTGCGAACGACCTTCTTCGACGCCTTT
>CAIJTV010000941.1:0-1570 GCA_903823635.1 uncultured Planctomycetaceae bacterium | reverse complement strand
TTCGGCAATGACAGCAGCGCGATCCTGTCCGGTGCTGACGGCGTAGTCGACGTAGCCCTCGACGGGCGGGCCCCACATCCAACCCATGAAGGTGGAGTTGACTCGGATGCGGTAGGCCCCGAGTTCCTTGGCCAGCATGCGAGCAGCAACGGTGAGCGCACCCTTTGATGTCGCATAGCCCGACTGCGTGGCGAGAGGCTTCTTCTGAATCATCGAGTTGACGAACACGATGGAGCCGCCGCCATTGGCCTTCATGTGGGGCACAACCTGCTGCGTGAGCTGCAGCGTACCGAAGACGGTGAAGTCGAATGATTTACGCCAGTCATCGAAGTTCGCGTCTTCAAACATGGTGAACGGTGGAGGCACATATGCGCTGTTCACAAGACAATCAATGCGACCAAATTCGGCGATTGTTTCGTCGATCATGCTCTGCGTCTGGGTCGCATCCGAAATATCGGTAGGGCAGACCAAAACGCGTCGGTCGGGCCACTGGCGAGCAATCTCGTCGGCGACCTGACGCAACTTTGATTCGGTGCGGGCGACAAGGACGACATCGGAACCTTCGCGCGCGAAGGAATAGGCAAGTTCCTGTCCGAGTCCCGGGCCGATTCCCGAAATGATTGAGACTTTGTTTTCCAGAATCATGGTTTCCCCTTTTACGTCGGCTTTTGAGCCGAGAGTGATTGTTACCACGATGAGGTAGTCGGTGTTGAACGATCAGATGGGGCGAACTCGATGCTGGTCGCCTTGTAGGGTCAGCAGCGAACAGCTACCAAACGATGAGGGTGAGAGATGACACGCACATTGGTGATTGGTGGAACTGGTCCAACGGGAATCCACTTGGTTCGTGGCCTCATCGACCGAGGCCACGACGTCGTGATTCTTCATAGGGGCACTCACGAGCGACCAGAGACTCCCGCTGACATCGAGCACATCCATGCCGACCCCTATGACATGGACTCGCTGGCAGAAGCGATGGGCGATCGCACGTGGGATCTCACCGTTGTGATGTACGGCCGATTGCGCCGCATTGCCGAATTCATGGTTGGTCGGACTGAACGCTTTGTTTCTGTGGGCGGGGTGCCGGCGATCCGGGGTTGGATGAATCCGTGGTTATTCGAGCCAGATGGCCTTCCTGTTCCGGTCGGCGAATCAGCACCTGTTGTTGGCCTACCCGAAGAGGATGAGAAGGGCTTTCGTGTTGCCCGCACGGAGGAGTTTGTTTTTGCAAGTCATCCAAACGCCGCGCATTTCCGTTACCCGTATGCATATGGCCCACTCCAAGTTGTTCCGCGCGAATGGAGCATCGTCCGACGAATCCTTGATGGGCGCCGTCACATCGTTGTCGCTGATGACGGTTTGACCCTCCATCATCACGGATTCACGGAAAATCTTGCTCACGCAGTTCTTTGCGGCGTCGATCGTCCAGAAGATGCGGCGGGTCTCGCATTCAATTGTGGTGATGACGAGGTGCTGACGATTCGCCAGGTGATCGAGATCATCGCAAGTGAACTTGGTGCTGAACTTGAGATCGTTTCCATGCCATTTGAGTTAGCGGTTCCTGCTCGAC
>CAIJTV010000940.1:0-3780 GCA_903823635.1 uncultured Planctomycetaceae bacterium | reverse complement strand
GCGGCAACTTAGACCGTGCAGATGCTTCGTGTCCGGAACACCATACCGGACGCCAGCCACAGTACAGCCGATGACGCCAAAAGTACGCCGACGTCGCCCCACGGAAACACTCCGGTCTGAATAATGATCGCCGGGCGATAGTATTCCATCACAGACAGCCAAGGCGAAATCGATTTCGCCCAATCCTGAAACTGCGCGAGGAAGTTCAACAGAAACGAAGCGAGCAACACAGTAAAGACTACTCCAATTGCTCGCCCTCGCCGATCGCTGAACGCAGAAATCAGAAACGCAAAACTCCCGACGGCCAGATACACGGCGACCAGATTCGCCATCACCATCAATGTATGCAACATCGAAAGTCGCATGCCTGGCTGCACAAACTGTGATGCCACCAGATGGCCGACATATCCCAGCGACAGAATCATCAGCCCGCTAACCAGCCAGCCAATCGTTTCTGAACAGAAAACGCTCCATCGCGAAACAGGCAGACACAACAGGAAGTCGGCAGTACCTCGATCAACTTCACCAGCCGGCATGCGCGAACAGTACATCACCTCATGCGCCCACAACAGCGTTAACACCGTGGGATGCACCCACAGGAAGGCCTGAGAAAGCTGCGCCGAAACCTGATCACCGGGATCAACTCCCAGCAATGCCGTGAGCAGAGGTTTGACCATGGGCATCTTATCAAACATCTGATGAATGTTGCCCAGCACCTTGGGAAGCAACGCTGTCAGCAGGCCCATGATGGCACAGAGCCCAAGACTCAGCCACAGAACCGGCCAGCGAACTTCCATCCAGATTTTTTGCAGAAGCCCCAACATTACGCTGCCTCCGTTGAAGTCTCGTAGTACTTGCGAAACAGGACATCCAGTGAGGGTGGCCCAATCATAATGTCAGCAAATCCCTGAGCAGCTGCCCATGACATAAAGGAGACCGACGAACCGACAAGTTCCAGCATGCAGATCTGCTCACGATTCACTCCGAGCTCCGAAGTGCTCTCGGCAATGATTTGCTGAGACGATGAGTTCGGAACGCTCTTCACGACAACGCTTTCGGGCCATTTCAGGTTTCGATGATCCTGCCCGTCGTGAAGTGTTACCACGATCTGTCGAGGAGCCTGAGCCTTCAGCCGACTCACCGTGGAGTCTTCCACAATTCGCCCGTTGCGAACGATGGCGATCCGATCGCACAGAGATTCCACTTCACTCAGCGTATGGCTGGAAAACATCACTGTTCTTCCGCTCACCGCCATCTCCCGCAGACAGCTCATCAACGTATCCTGCATCAGAGGATCGAGTCCGGATGTTGGCTCATCCAGAATCACCAGCTTCGGCTCATGCGCCAGCGCCAGGACAAGAGCCACCTTTTGTCGATTGCCGCGAGACATTTTTCGTACCGGCAGGTCAGGCTCCAGGCGAAATCTTTCTGCCAGTTCAAAGCCTTTCTGATTCAGGCTGCGACCATGAATTCTGGAAAGCATCGCGAGGGCTCGACGCGTCGTCAGCCAGGGATACAATCGAACATCACCCGCGACGTAACCGACTTCACGGCGAATCTCTGTGCCTTCACTCCAGCAATCGCGCCCGAAGATTTGCGCAACTCCGGAACCGGCTCTTAAAAGCCCCATCAGAACTCGAATCGTCGTCGACTTCCCGGCTCCATTTGGCCCCAAAAATCCGAAAATCTCACCGGGTGAGATCGTCAGATTGATGTCCGTAATGCCTCGACGCGAACCATAGCTGCGGCACAACTGCCGTGTCTCAACAACCTGCATATAGACCTCTCAAAAAACCTGCTCGCTATGTTTCAGGTGCGAGAGTTGTAAGGGTTCGTAGTCATAACAGCACGTAATTTCAACAGCTTATAGAGAACCATTTCCTCAACGACCGCTCCTGGGACTGAGAATTAACGTTTGAACGTCAGTCCAGATCCAATCCTGGAGCCCGGGAGAGCTAGTATGTGAGGCGTGGAGAGCGAGCCGGCTGTGACTATCAGACCATGGGTTTAACCCCATAAAGCTTTGATGAGTACTCCGTACCGCAAATTATCGAACCCGATATACCGCTGGCTGAGCTGCCTGTCGGTCGCGTTCGTGTTGTGTGCGGTGCTCCTGCCAATGCCGGTTAGGCTGCGGTCGACCGATGGCGTTGAGAAAGACTTGTCTCAACCATTCCCATGCCAGAACCGTCCTTGTGGATGTCGCTCGGCGGAACAATGCTGGAAGAAATGCTGCTGCTTTACGAACTCACAAAAAGTTGCCTGGGCGAAGGCTAACGGAGTCAGCCTGCCGGACTATGTGATGGCTGCTGCAGAAAAGGAAACAGCAACCGTAAAGAAGCCGTGTGTTCTGTGCTCAAAGACGAAAGAAAATGGCTCCAGGGCAAAGTGCGATGAGTCAATCACAGCGGCCCGCAATGAGCAACAGACAACAACGCCTCAAATTCCGAAAGTAACTGCCCGCACCAAAACTTCGAAGTGGGTTTTGACAGTTTACGCTTCAGAATGTCAGGGACAGCCTTCGTCCTCCATGTGCTTTCCGGCCACGATTGTTCCTGCTCGAGTTGTTCCGGTCACGAACTCTGTCGAGATCACAGAAATCGTGCACGAAATTTCAGAACGGTTGAGCCCAACAACTCTTCGACCGCCGCTCCCTCCTCCAAAGATTGTCTGAGCCCTCCAGCCGCCTCTTTGTGGTCTTCACCACGCGCTCTTTCTGTATTGAGTCACTGGTGAAGGTCGTCGTCCGTGCGCAGCGCGCATTATGCGTGCATTTGGCTTCAGTTTCCGCGTTTTTTCAGCCCGCGTTCGCGCGCTCAACCAAAACTTTCGGTTCGCTCTCCACAAGCGTGTTCCGTCTGGATTGTGTTGAGCGTGCGAACCGGGGCTGCAGAACCGACGGAGAGCAGATCAGCACACGGCGATCCTCAAGGCCATTCTCAGACTCATTCAATTTCGCTTTGGAGCGTTCCCAGTATGATCACTCGTTCCCGCATTCAATCTCGCGGTTTTACGCTGATTGAGTTACTCGTTGTCATTGCCATTATCGCCATTCTTATCGCGCTGCTGCTGCCGGCTGTTCAACAGGCCCGCGAAGCGGCTCGCCGAACTCAATGCAAAAACAATCTGAAACAGTTCGGCCTCGCGCTGCACAACTACGAAGGCACGTTTGGTGTCTTCCCGATGACAAATGCTCAGAACTATCTCCCGAACACTCAGGGATTTTCACCGCAAGCTCGCCTGCTGCCGTATATGGAACAGGCCAACCTTCAAAACCTGCTGGATTTCACGCAGTATGGATTTAGTGGCCCCTTCAGTGCCTTGGTTCCGAATCCTCAGTTTGCGGCCGCGTTTGCGACACCACTTCAAATCATGCTTTGCCCCAGCGATCCGGCTCCGACTCAAAACACTGGTGCCGGCGGAGCTATTTATGCAGGCCTCAATTACATGATTAGCTACGGCAGCGGCATGAATGCCAACTATGACCTTCGGTGGCCGACTGACGGCATTGTTTACGAAAACTCGAATGCCAAGATTCGAGATATCACTGACGGAACTTCGAACACTGTTGTGATGAGTGAAGCCATTCGCAGCGTAGGGGCCGACTTTACTCTGGCAGCCGGTACTTTGCCGAAGTTTAACTACCAGGCCACGATGAACGGCTCGTCCGGAGTCAGTGCCAATCTTCAGGCTGTGCAGGGTCTGGCAGGTTCAGGTGGCGGATGGGTCAATGGACCAGCCGGTGTTATCATCAATCCAGATCTCTCCACAGTCTGGCCT
>CAIJTV010000939.1:0-8094 GCA_903823635.1 uncultured Planctomycetaceae bacterium | reverse complement strand
CGGACGAGATTTCGAGTTTGTCATGAGAAACCCGGCTCCCGATTTTCTGCTGAAGAAACTTTCGCTCACGGGAATTGTTTCCATCAACAAAGAGCAGGTACCCTTCAAAGCGTTGCTGACCGATGTGACCGAAGATCCCAGGCTGCTGGGGCGTCCCTGTGTGATGAAACTGGCTGCTGAAGGCAGTCGACCCTTGCAGATGAAAGTCACCTACGACGCCACGGGCGAAAGACCTCGAGCCGAGATGCTGGCTGACTTTCGCGATACGAATCCTTTGCCGTTGGTGGCTGGTAAGTCAGACAAAGCCAGTGTGCATGCCACGTTGAACGATCTGTCATGGACGACACGACTGGCTTTGATTGAAGACAATATTGAAGGAAACATTGATCTGCAGTCGAATATTACCAACCTGAGTTTTCAGGCTTCGGATGACGTCCGGAGTGAAATCACGGAAGCGGCTAATGATGCGTTTAACA
This sequence comes from uncultured Planctomycetaceae bacterium, assembly GCA_903823635.1. Classification (GTDB taxonomy): domain Bacteria; phylum Planctomycetota; class Planctomycetia; order Planctomycetales; family Planctomycetaceae; genus SXXK01. The sequence continues at coordinate 7,618 of CAIJTV010000939.1, read as the reverse complement.
GCATCCGCGTGCTGAATGCGTCGGTTAAACTGGGAGGCACATTACGTGATCCGGTCATTGATCTGCAGTCGGATGTAGGTGAGCAGGTTGCTCTGGGCGTGCAGACTGCCTTTACAAATCAGCTCGACAAGGCCAAAGAGCGGCTGATCTCGGAAGTAAACTCCTACGCCAGCGATCAGATCGAAAAGCTCAAAGAGCGATTCACGGGCGAGTACGACAAGCTACGAGAAGACAATAAGGAACTTCTGGCCCAGATTAATGAAGTTCGTGAAATCGTGGCGACTCTGCAGTCCGGAAAATTGGATACTCAAACGATCTTCCGGCAGGTCAAGAATTCAAAACTCATCCCACAAAAGGATCAGGAAAAGATTACTCGCGTGATGGACGAGATCGACAACACTTTGCAGGGCCGTTCGCTGCCGCTGGGCATTCAGGAGAAGCTCAACTTGCCGCAAGGTGCGATGGAATTGCCCGGGATTCTGCAACGATCCAACGGCCAGTTTCCGACGACGTCTGATGTTCTGCAGCAGGCTCCGATCTTTATTCCTCAGACAACTCAGCTGTTGCAGCAGACGGAAGGATTTCTCAGCCGAACCGACAGTCTGCTGAGTCAGACGGACAGCTTTCTGAACCAGCCGATCGGTATCCTTGGGCCGACCGTTCAGTCTTCAGAGACGGAAGAAGAGTCTCCTGAAGCAGCCTCAGAAACAACAACTTCGACGCCGTCTGCTTCCGCAAAACAGCCAGCAGCCAGCAAGACTCCCGCAAATCGGCTCAACATTCCGATCCTTCCAGGAGGATTGCGTTCCTTGTGGCCGAAGAAAAGCGCACAGCGCTGAGTCCTGAATTCACACCTTGATGTCCACCCTGAGTTCGTTTTGCCTCTCACACGCGGAAGATCCTCCGATGAGTATCGCCGCACGTCTGGCTTAAAGGTCCGGTAGTCCTGTGAAAGTCCTGATTGTCGACGACGATGAAATGGTTCGCACTGTCTGCAGCGGAATGCTGACACTCCTCCGGCATGAGGTTATTGCTGTCAATGGCGGCGAAATTGCCATTCGAACACTGCAATCATCAGAGACTGCGTTCGATCTGATCCTGCTGGACGAACTGATGCCCGGTATGAGCGGTCCACAGACGATGCAAAAACTTGCTTACCTCGGAATCAAAGTGCCGATCATTCTGTGTTCAGGGCGAGAAATGACGGTGGAAGAATTCAACGGCCCCGACGTGCTGCGCCCCAGTGCCGTGTTAGGTAAGCCGTTCACGATGCAGAGATTACAATCCGCGATCGCTGAGGCATTAGCTAACCGATGACGGATTCATAGGCCACGTGAAGACCGGATGGATTCAGCTCGGATGTCACCTGGTACTGGATCGCAGCAGGTGAACTCGGGCTTCGGCGGCAAGAAACAGTGAGCCAGTGACGCAGATAAGTCCATCAGGTCCGGCCAGTTGGCGAGCTTTCGCGATGGCGGTCGGCGGATCACTGGCCTGATGAAACTGCGTCTGGCTGAATGGCCGGGAGTCGAGGTCGTCAACGAGAGTCTGCAGCTGTTCGGGAGGCACGCTTCTCGGATTGCCAATAAATCGTGTCAAAACCACATCGTCAAAATGCGGAACAATGATGTTCAGCATGCTGCTGGCATCTTTATCGGCCGATGCTGCAAACACAAGAACCCGCCGACGTCCCTGCCATTCCGTTCCATCCAGAACACCAGCGACAGCACGCATGGAATCCGGATTATGTGCGGCATCCAGAACAATGGTCGGCTGGCCTTCGAGAACTTCAAAACGCAACGGCCAGTGGGTTGCCTTGACTCCTTCAGCAATGGCTTCAGCAGTGATCTGCGGATAGCCACGATCTCGCAAAAGATTGGCCGTCATGATCGCAAGGCTGGCGTTGTGCGCCTGGTGACGTCCCAGCAGAGGCACCGTCAGGTTTTCGTAACTGCAGCAGGGAGTCAGCACAAGGATTCTTTGAGATCTCTTCGGAGCCGGTGAGGCATCGCCATGATCCGCATCGTGCCAGGCAAAATCCCGGCCGCAGACGAAGCGCGGGCAATGCAGTTCGGTTGCTCGCGTTTCAACGACACGGTCGGCATCTCCCGGAAGCTGGCCCTGCACGACGGGGACTCCGGCCTTCAGAATCCCGGCCTTCTCCCAGGCAATCTTTGAAAGTGTGTCCCCCAGAATATGGGTATGGTCGAGTCCAATGCTGGTGATCACCGTAACCAGTGGGCTGCAGACATTGGTGCAGTCCAGACGACCTCCAAGCCCTGTTTCCAGGACGGCCACCTGAACCTGCTCTTCGTCGAAAAGCATCCAGGCCAGCAGAGTCGTCACCTCAAAGAACGTCGGGATCCGGTCACTGACGTCCATTTCGGCGTCCTGCAGAACCTGGCAGAGACGGCCGACAAGTCGCGTCAGTTGATCTGCATGCGGCATATGTCCCGAAACCCGCATGCGTTCTTCAAACTGTTCGATATGCGGTGATGTGAACAGGCCTGTACGTATTCCGGCAGACTGCAAAATGGAATCCACCATCGCGGCCGTGGAACCTTTGCCTTTGGTTCCGGCGATGTGAACGGCAGGGATTCGTTCATGAGGTGCCCCGATTCGCTGCAGCAAACCTTCAATACGTTCGAGTCGAAACGGATTGATCTGAGCGGACGGCCGAATCCGCTCGTAGTCAATACGATCGTAAAGCCATCGAATGGCGTCTTCGTAGCATTCAATTCGGGTGGGCAATGGATTCCTCATTTGCCGGGCCAATAGACCAGGATCCCATAAATCTCGATTCTTCCGTCGGCGAAATCAGCGGGTGACGGAAGGTATCAGCCGAGAACGTCTTCAGGCAAATGAGGATCAACCGAAGTTCGTCGGTTGCGGAAATTCTCAATGGAGACCAGTGTCCGCGAGATCTTTCAAACGCGGTGCCATTTTATGAGGCGCCCTTGATCAGGATCCTGCGATCTTTTTCCAGATTGCAGTACGAGCACCGATCACCATGCCAGCCACAAAACCGCCGACATGCGCGGCGTTTGCGATGGGGCCAAAGGCTCCTCCAATGCAAAGCAGCATCCACAGCATCGACATGACGACCTGTTCCTGGGGAAGCGCCAGTCCGTGCTGCGGTTGAGTTTTCCCTTTCATCCAGACATAGCCGATCAGTCCAAAGTCAACTCCCGACATTCCTCCAAACGCCGGGCCGCTCCAGATCAGTTGAGCCACATTGGAGACGACGGCAATAAACAGAACCAGACCAAGGAATCGGCGAGTTCCGCGGACAAACTCAATCGCGTTTCCCAGCGTGCGCAGCCAGGACATGTTGAAGAGAATGTGCAGAGCATTGAAATGAATAAAGATCGGCGTCACGTAGCGCCAGATCTGCCATGTCTTCAGGACCTCTGTGGGTGACTTGTTCAAAAATCCGGCTGCATCATTTCCCTCTTCATCAACCATCTTGATGGTTTCCTGAATGAAGAGTGAATTGCGAATGACAGATGTTTCCAGGTTACAGGTGACTGGAATGATGCGTTGAGTAAACTTGACCGGACTCAGCTCGGTGGATACGGCAACGACAAACACAGAAATCGCGACCATAATGGTTGCGACCGGATGGCATTTCCACCACACCCCTCGCCAGCGATCCCGAAGATCTTTGCGAAGCTTCTGCCGCGTTTTTTCTGCTTCCAGCTTCTCAGCCAGGATGCGCTTTGCGGTCTTCTCCGCCTCCGCGAATTGTTCCGCATCCGGGTTGGCCTGAAACTCCGTCAGCAACTCCCGCGCTTTGTCACGATGATCGTCGTTTTCAATCCACACGATCCACGACGCGCCTTCCTGTTCTGTATGCGCTGGCATCTGTCGGGACTGCAGGATACTGATGAACCGGTGAGCGACCTGTTCATCAGCAAAGGTATGAAGTTCACGCACAGCTAAATGATTCTGTTTAAAGACTTCAGGAACGACGGTCGGAAGAAACCGCTATTCTTCTGACACCGCGGCAGTAGTAATCTATCACAGCCCCCGCATCCAGTTCTGTCACCACGTCCGCATTTGTTTGACTCGGACGAAACGGACGTCGATCCAGGACAGTCATGCCACTGGTGATATCTCCGGAAGTTTCGATATCGATGAAAACGCTCTCGGTCGAGAATTTGGCTGCTCGCGACGCAACTGCCAGGGCAGCCACAGCCGGAAGAGAAACTTCTTCACGAGGTAGTTTCTGTCGATTAGCTCGGACGGCGTACAGCATCAGCCCTGAGATCATTTCCCCGACTGGTGTTGACGGAATCAGTCCTGTCAGACGATCAATATCCTCAAACGTCAGGCCGGGATTCTGGCTCACATTCAACGGGACCAGAATCTTGCCGACGGGGGATTTCATGACGGCCCGAGCCGCCTGGGGATCTGACCAGATATTGAACTCTGCCGCCGCAGTCACCTCTCCATCATGATGCAAAGCCCCGCCGAGACAGATCAGTCCATTCAGAAGGAAAGGCAGCTCCGGATCCAGATCCAGTGCCATGGCGACGTTTGTCAGAGGACCAAAAGAGATAATGCGAACCTCATTTGGATGCTCCCGCACAAGATCCACCATCAACTTGGCTGACTCACGTCGATTGTGCAGATCCGGCACCAGCGGATCGACTTCGCCAAGTCCGAAACGGCCATTCAACGCCTGAGGATGCGGCAGTCCCAGTGGCGTTTGATCGGCCGAGCAAACCGCGACGTCCGACTGCCCAACACGTGGATGCCGTAACGGATCGGCAATGCCAATCAGATAGTGAAGATTCCGAGTGGCCTGGATTCCCGAGACCATTCCGGCGACCGCCGTCAGTCCGAGAACATCCAGCGAAGAATCGGCCAATGCGACCAGAATCGCCAGGGCATCGCCAATGCCAGGATCAGCATCAATGATGATCTTCTGAGCCAAGGTCGCTGTACTCCTTACAGGTTCGATTGATGACGACAGTTAGACCGAGCTATGTCAGCCCCGTGAGAACTCCATCCTTACAGAAGTCCGGATTTCCGAACGATTCGATGTGATGACCGAATCCATGAGCCAGTGCCACCAGCAGTCTGTTGTGGGGCACATGCTTGTATTTCAGGGATCGCCCCATGTTGAAGTCGAGCCCATTGCCGACCATCACGAACGGGATGTTATCGAGCGTATGCGAATTGCCCTGACCCAGCTCATTGCCCCACAGGATCAGCGTATTATCCAGCAATGATCCGTCGCTTCCCGGTTCAGGAGTTTCGGAGAGCCGACGTACGAGATAAGCCAACTGCTCACAGTACCAGGTGTTAATCTTTGTCAGCTTCTCGTGAGCATCCTTGTTCTCATTGGGCTCATGAGAAAGTTCATGGTGGCCTTCATCGATTCCCAGCCATCGCATCTTCGGCTGACCTACGGAATTCGTAATCTGAAACGTGGCGACTCGGCTAAAGTCATTCACAAAGCTGTTCACCATCAGATCCAGTTGCATCTTTGCGATCTGCGGGATGTTGTCGTTCTCTTCCTTGATGCCCTGTTCCAGTTCCGGAATTGCATGCCCGACATCGCTGGACTGAGCCTGTCGCAACTGCTGTTCCATGGTCCGTACGAAGGTGGTGTGCTCTTCCAAAAGATGTCGGTCTTCTTTGGAAACGCTGCGACTGATTTTCTTCAGGTCTTCCTGAACACTGTCCAGAATGCTGGTCAGCACTTCGCGATCTTTGACCTGGCCGTAGAGCTTGCGGAACATCTGATACGGATCGTCGATCGGAGCGATTGGCTTGTTGGCCCCGGCGTAACTCATGCGAGTCCACGTGTCAGCTCGATCAGGAACCATCACGCCGAATTCAAGAGTTCCAAAACGTGTGCGAGTCTCTTCTTTTGACTGCAGGAAGTTGGCAATCTCCTGATCGATGGAGATACCACTGGCCCAGCCGGCTGGCGTATCAGATCCACCCTGAATGTTGCCTGGGAAAAGTTCGGTTCCTGTCAGCAGGCAACCCATGCCACGCATGTGATTGTCACCATCGCCGCGAACTTTGTCGCACACGCCATTCAGAACCAGAGTTCGGTTCTGGAAATCCTTCAGAGGTTCCATGATCCTCTTGAGAGTGAACTTGTCCCCTTCTTCATCCGGCCAAAAGTCCCACGGGACTGTTCCGTTCGGACTGAACATGACGACCAGTCTCTGCTTGCGAGTTGTCGCCATCAGGGATGACGCAAACGTATTGAGATTGGAAACGAACGGCAGTGCTGCAGCACCAACGCCCAGTTTGCGGAGGAATTGTCGTCGGCTATTCATTGGAGGGAGACCATTCGAAGGCGGAGGTCTGGGGAAGGTTAGTTTCGGAAGGAGTCCATTCCGCTGCAGGTTTCGTCAGGTTGCACGATTCAAAATCAGAGCAGCCGCATTCGATCCCATTATGGCGAACTCTGCGGCTCGGCTGCAACCACAGGCTGTGAACCGGCCGAGGTTGTTTCAAGTGCTGATCGACACGCTATTTCAACCATCAGGTGCTTCATATGAAACTGGTGATTCTCGAAATACTCTGTCAGTTCAGAAATTGACTCCGGCCCAAAGGCCAGAATCGGCTGCTGAACCATATGGTGGAACAACTGCCGAGTGAATGAGCGGTGAGTTTCCTCGCTGCGAGCCAGAAAGCTGGCCAGATCCCGCGCTCCGCCGAACCTGACTAACTCCCCGTTTCGCTGAAGATACTGGCCGTTTGCATCAATCGGCCTGGTCTTTTCGCTGTCTCGGTATCGACCGACCGCGTCAAAATTCTCCAGTGCGAAGCCCAGGGAGTTAATGAGCCCGTGGCAATTGGCACACATTTCGGCCTGTGTCTGCACGGTCACTCGTTCGCGAGTCGTCAAATCCGGAGCCAGATCCGGAGCCGTCGGAGCCACCGCAATCGGCGGCGGCTTGACGCCTCGTCCCAGAACTCCGCGAGACAGGAAAACGCCGCGATGAATGGGCGAGCTTGTTTCCATGTAGGCAAACCCGCTCAATAGAAACGGATGCGAGACGATTCCCGCCCTGCGATCCGGTTCGAAGTTTACTTCCTGAAAGTCGGCGTTCTCCGGCAATGACGCGCCGTAAAACTTTGCGATGCGTCCGTTCATAAAGATCGAATCGCTCAACAACAATCTGCGGAAGTCGCTGTTCTCCGCATCGACTGTCTGCTGCATCAGCAGCTCCAGTGAGACCTTCAGGTCGGCAGCAATCTGCGGAGTGAAGTCCGGATAAACGGCAGTGCTTTTGTTGATCTCCTGCAGGCGTTCGAGGTTCATCCAGGTTCGCAGAAACTCCAGCAGGCGAGATCGGCTGCGATAGTCATTGACCAGACGCCAGGCCTGATCGCGAATCTGCTTGTCAGTTTGCAGTTGTCCGTTCCTGGCCGCTTCCAGAAGTTGCTTGTCCGGGATCGAATTGATCAGAGCAAATGATAAGCGAGATGCACGATCAAATTGATCTTCAGCTTCGGCATGTTCACGATACAAAAAGCGTGGTGACATTAAGGTGACCAGGATCACTCGTCGCAATCCTTCTTCCGGAGACTTTGCCGCCGCGAACTGCTGATCGACAAAGATGGCCTTCAGCTCATCTGATAGAGG
>CAIJTV010000938.1:0-2689 GCA_903823635.1 uncultured Planctomycetaceae bacterium | reverse complement strand
CGTACGCGATGACCGGATGGCGAATCGGCTGGACGCTGGCTCCGGAGAACGTCAGCAGCGCAATCAACAAGTTGCAGAGTCAGCAGACGTCGAACCCCTGCAGCGTTTCTCAGTACGCCGCTCTGGCGGCTCTGAACGGACCACAGGAATGCGTGGCCGAAATGTGCGAAGAATTTGCAAAGCGACGTGATTATGTTTCCGCGCGACTGCGAGCGATCCCGGGGTTGAGCTTTGCTGAACCAGGCGGAGCGTTCTACGTATTCTTCAACGTCAGCAGTTACTTCGGCAAACCCGTCGGCGGTGGCGAACCGGTAACCAATGCAACGGATTTCTGCACTGCATTGCTGGAACGAGCCCACGTGGCTCTCGTCAGCGGCGACGCGTTCGGTGCTCCCGGATATGTTCGCCTGAGCTTTGCCGCGTCAATGGAGTCACTGACCCGTGGTCTGGATGCGATCGAGAACTTCCTTAAGTAGTTCGCGACCTGTAGGTTGGACATTCTTGTCCGACGGCCTTCCTCCACTGCGTTTCGATGGACAGGGATGCCCATCTTTTAGCATGTTCGTTGTTGTGTCTGCAGGCGGCTCCGATCCTGAATCAGGATAGGGTCACGGGAGCATCTACAGTCAAGGAAATTCCCTCAGCGATGGCTTTATCAGACCGTTCGCCGACCTTCTTTGCGGAGTCTAGAATTCTATAACGAAGTTCACGGCGATTTCTCCGAATGGCCTCTACTCGAAGGATCAGCTCAGCAATGGACAGACAAACGATCAATCCCATGAGCCAGCCCAGCGAAGGGAAGTAGATCTTCATGGCCGAGTTGGTAGCGATCGCCAGCACCGAGACCACAGTCAGCCCAATCACGAGTGTTGTTCTCCCGGCCACCTTACCTTTGGCCTGACGAATACGATGAGATGCCAAGGCATGTTCCAGGGAGTTTGAAGCGACATTGCGAAATGAATTCATGTGCTGGCGAATCGCCTGAACGTCAACCGGCCTTCTTTCGACTGGCGGCCTAAGTTCCTCTGGCCGAGCTGTCTCGTCTAAGGATGCCTCCGAAGATTTCTTTGTGGCAGAATCCTGAGACAGCTCACCGGCGTGCTCACTCATGTAAGACTCAATGTAAGATTTTACAGGAGCCTTTGCCTTCTGACCTCCGCGACGATCAACACCATCCCATTTCCCCGGCGTTTTCTCACCGACTTTTCTGCGGTCCACAAAGATTGCGTCAGCCGCCTCTTCCTTCTTCGATCGCTCCAGTAACTGACTTAAGTACTGAGCAACGGACTCCAGATGCGTTTCCTCCGGGCAGGACTCTGGCTTATTCGTACTGTCTTCGGTGTCAGGTATTTCCTGAACGACTGGATCAGCGAGGACGACTCCTTTGGCTTCCGATGCTTGAGCCTTCTTCTGGATCGCAAACAAGTCCGCCAGCTCATTCCGCAGACTGGCAATCTTATCATCGGTTGTCTCAAGGTCCTCAACGGACTTTGAATCCGCAGCCAACGCAGCAACCGTTTCGGTCGTTGGCGTTGGATCTGCAATACCTGGTGTCTCTTCGGAATAGCCGGGCCAGTCGGAACTCCAGCGCGGTTCCGCCGGTGATGCAGAATCGTCATTATAAGTCGAATGCGGAGTAGGGCTATGAGCGAAATCAGAACGGTCTTCCCGCCTCGATCCTTCCACGAATTCACGATCCTGATCGCGGAAGAAGTCCGCGGCAAACAACGAACGTTCCTCGGGCCGTGCTGTTGCCGATCGACCGTATAGAGTCGCCGTCTCTGCCAGGAGATCATCAATCGGCAGTCGATCCTGCGGAGCAGACTCGACAGCCCCGGCAATCGCCTCCAGCCGATCACCCAACCTGGCATTCTTTGCCTTGAGTGATTGCAGGCCGTCTGCGTCATTGAAGTAATCATCATCAATCAGTGATTCCGGATCAAACGCTGCGCCTTGATCCTCGTCAGCTTTTTGTGCGATGACGGACTTCAGTGTCTGCTCGATCTGCGGGAACACTTCATCCAGAATCGGCTCCGTTACAAACTCATCAGCAGCCTTCAGTTCCTCCTGATCTTCCAGAGTTGTTTCGACCGCGGAAACATCCTGCTCTTTCGGCGTCGTCTGCTCAGTCACTTTCTCTTCATGAGGCTGTGGTAACGACTTCCTGAAAGCCTTCCAGCGATGACGCAACAGATAGGCTGTTCCCAAAACGATGAACAGGCTCACCATGCTGCGCAACAGAAATGTTTTCTGTGGATGCACGACAATTTCAGCTTCTTCGCCTTCTGCTGTCGTCAGCGCCTGATCTGCGCCAGACTCAGTAGAGTTCGGAGTGAGTTTTCCGCTACCGTCGGCAGTCGCAGCATTCAATTGAAGCGCACGCTGGCCCGATGATCCTGACAGGGCCAGCGACTTACGATTCGCATCGGACGACTCCGGAAGCTTTGAAGGCACATCTGAAGGCATCGGCACCTCAGGCTCCGGGGCCGTAGAGATTTCTTCCGCAGCCATCGAAGGCTCTGGTACACCAGAAACCCCGGCTTCCCGAGTCTGCATTTCGCCGATCGCAACCTTTGATTCAGGTGTCACCAACTCGGGCTTCACGAAATCCTTCGAACCACTCTCAGTGAGAGCAGCTTCAACAGAAGGATTAACCACTGACACATCAAGGACAGCAGGCACTTCTATG
>CAIJTV010000937.1:0-2236 GCA_903823635.1 uncultured Planctomycetaceae bacterium | reverse complement strand
GTTCGTGCGAAAAGATGGGCTACCGAATCCTGCGAGGGCTAATCACGGACCATCGGTCGTCATTTGCTATCCATTCAGTCTCTTCTTCCCCTCCGCTAAAATCGCAGTACTGGAAGAAGCACTACCCTGCAGTCGCCTGAAACAGGAGATCAGAGACTCCTTCCGCAGGGACGACAGCCTTCAGTGGCGTAGTTCCGGCATCCTCAAATTTAATGTTGACATTGCAATCGCTCTTAGGAGCAGGTGGTGCAGCTGGAGCTTTCCCGGAAGCGTCTGACCCGAAGCCATCTGCGGTAACAGGAGCGGGACCATCGCCGGCACGGCCCGTCAAGCTCCATGGGCACTTCACAAGAACCTTATGATTCCCAATCACAGCACCAGCTCGTCCGGTCGACGTTGAGAGGATAAAGCTACCATCGTCTGCCGTCAGGCCTGTTGACATCGGACCTTTCGTCCCCGACGCTGAGTCTGGATGAAACTCCACGGTTAGGCCGCCCTGAGGCTTGCCGTCGACCATAACCGTCCCCGAGACTTCAGCCACGGCCGGAGCATCAGATGCTTCACCACCACAGCCAGAAACTCCGAGAATCCACATAAACAGCAGGGCGCAGGCGTTTAGTTGTTTCATAGGTATTGTCAATTTTTGAGGAAGGAAAGCAAAAAATACTAGCGAGTAAGAATCTTTTGCTCAACTCTTTCCCAAACAATATTGACGGTGTTTGTGGAGATGTCCTGAACCTGGCGGACTCCAGACGGCCAAATCACCTCAATCGTGGACGTTTTAGTTCCCGAGGGGACGGCCCAGATGAGTTGGCTGGAGGAGTCTGAGAGATAACTGCCGCCACCAGTGACCAACCTCACTGAGTCATTGACTACCGCGTGTACACCTATAGCCGATCGATTCCCAAGCCTCCCGACGAGTTCCACGGCAACCCAGCCTGAATCCGTAGATGATGTGTTGTGAAGGATGGAAACCGGTTCATTGGAATGTGCAATAGCAAGATCCGTTCGGCCGTCACGATCCAGATCTCCAAACGCGACACCACGACCCATGTGAACTTGCGTTCCATAGTCTCCTGTCTGCTGCGCGACATTGCGAAACATCGCACCATCAAGATTTTCATAGACGAGAGGCAATTGCAGAGCCGGCTTCGATTGCTCACCGTACATCACATGCCCGTTGGCGGCATAGATATCCAGATCTCCGTCAAGGTCGGCGTCAAAAGCGCCCGTGCCAAACCCAACAAACAACCTCCCAACAGCCGTAATGCCTCTGATGGCACTGACATGCTGAAAGACGCCAGGAGCGCGACTCTCATACATCGCAAAGCTTTGGTTCTCATAGTTTGACACCCAAATGTCGGGCAGGCGATCCTTGTTGAAGTCCGCAAATTCCACTCCCATGCTGCCTTCCGCATCCATCGTGGGCCCCAACGCACAGCCAGCGACCAGCGCATTATCTGTGAACTCACCGTGGCCATTATTGATGTAGAGGAAATTTGCATTCGTGTCGTTGGCCACATAAAGATCTGAATCGCCATCCAGATCAACATCCCCCGAGATCACAGCCAGTCCCTTGCCACCCTCATTGAGCCCCGAAGTTTCAGAAATACGCTGAAAACTGCCATCTCCGTTGTTGTTGTACAGCAGGTCCGAAATCGCCTCAAAACTGCCGGGCGGGCAAACATCGCGATGTCCATTCACCTGACACTCAGGATTATTGTCGGGAGTCCAGTTCACGTAGTTTACGATGTAGAACTCAAGATCTCCGTCACCATCGGCATCCAGAAAAGCAGAACTGGTTGACCACGCATTGTTCGGAAAGCTGACTGCAGAACTCACGTCCTCAAATGTCCCGTCTCCATTGTTCCGAAACAGACGTATTGACTGAAACCCAGTGATCAGTACATCTTCAAATCCGTCATTGTCCCAGTCGCCAATTGAGACGCCATGAGAGTAGGCAGCATCGTTGCAGAGTCCTGAGTTACTACTCATATCATCAAACCGCAGAGTTGCACGCTGACGGAAGATTCCATGCGGCCGGCCCTGAGGAATGCCGTTGCGATCAAACGTGCCTCCCCCGACAGCGATGACATCCAGCATCTGATCCCGGTCCAGGTCAACGATCGCGACGCCAGTGCCGAGACTCTCCAGTATCGTAAATCGGCCGTCTTCCTGTCCGGTCCGAGCCACAAAATTCAGTCCGCAGTCCGGTGTGATTTCTGTTAAACGAATT
>CAIJTV010000936.1:0-3206 GCA_903823635.1 uncultured Planctomycetaceae bacterium | reverse complement strand
GCCCTTCAACAAATATTTTACAGAGGTTTGCTATGAGTCAGCCAGACCCGGCCAACAACGCGGGCGTACCAGAAAATTCCGGCGTTGAGGCTTTCGCGGACGCGATGGCGGAAGACACGTCGTCGCCGCTGGTGAATATGACAGAACTGCAGGCAAAGATTGACGACCTGCAGAACAAACTGCTGCGAACGCAGGCCGAGATGGAAAACTTCCGACGCCGGACTTATCGCGAACAGGAAGATGCTCGAAAGTTTGAAGCCCTGCGGCTCCTGCGTGATATCCTGCCAGGGCTGGACGGACTCAATCGAGCCATTCTTTCGGCCGAACAAACCGGCGACCTTCCGAACATGCTGAATGGTATTCGCATGGTGGCCAATCAGTTCCGCGACATTCTGAAGTCTCATGCCGCCGAGCCGATTGATGCATTGGGAAAACCATTTGACCCCAATCTGCACGAAGCACTGACGCAGATTCCGTCAAAGGATCATGAACCAATGACTGTGCTGCAGGTGGTCGAAATGGGTTACCGCCTGCACGATCGCGTCGTCCGCCCGGCTCGAGTCATTGTTTCTTCAGCCCCGCCGGAAGCATGATCTGAGTGTTTCCGCCCGTGTTGCTCTGCATCTTAAATACACTACCCGTATCACATTGTTACGAGTCACAGAGTCATGCCAACTTACGAATACCGCTGCCACGCCTGCGACAACAAGTGGGAAGAGTTTCAGTCGATCAAAGCGGAGCCGACAAAGAAGTGCCCTAAATGCAAGAAGGCCAAAGCCGAACGCATCATCAGCGCAGGCGGAGGCATCCTCTTCAAAGGCACAGGCTTCTATCAGACCGATTATCGCAGTGAGTCGTACAAAAAAGGTGCCGACGCTGCCAAGAAGGCCAGCGAGGGGTCGTCTGATTCAGGTAAGTCATCAAGCGGGGATTCCGGCAAGTCGTCCGGCGGCTCAAAGGACTAAGTCCGGAGACGATCCCTTTCGCTTCCCCACGGGCTTTAACCGTTGGAAAGAGTCTTCAGCACCCCGTTCGCGCGGGCAGGTGCTTGAAACTCACGGTGGTGCAAAGGCCGTTAAACCACCGGGGTAAACCCGGTGGCGGAGGAGGCCGACAGAAATCTACGTTCAGAGCACCCCGGATCAAGCCTTATTACAGAGCTGCATTCTTCACCGTGAATTCGTTTAACGCTGCATCAGTGAACTTCACGCTGTAGCCCGCCGCAGCGGGTGGCATATAGCGGCCGTGTTTCATGATGACCGGATCGCAGACATGTTCATGCAGGTGATCGGAATACTCAGTCACTCGGTCTTCCATCGTGCCGGAAACGCAGACGTAATCGATGATACTGGCGTGTTGAACGTATTCGCAAAGCCCTACGCCGCCAGCATGCGGACACACAGGAATATTAAACCGCGCGGCAAGCAGCATGACGGCCATGATTTCATTCACACCGCCCAGACGACAACAATCCAGCTGACAAACCTGTAGCCCGCCGCACTGCATAAATTGCTTAAACATGACTCGGTTGTGACACATCTCACCGGTGGCCACTCGAATTGGTGCAATGGCCTGAGCAATCGCGCGGTGACCGAGGATGTCGTCAGGAGAAGTCGGTTCTTCGACAAACCACGGATTGAATGGAGCCAGATGCTGAATCCATTCGATCGCCTGAGGCACATCCCAGACCTGATTGGCATCGATCATCATGTGGGCGTCATCGCCCATTTCACGACGCAGTACGCTGCAACGTCGCAGGTCATCATTGAGATCTCTTCCAACTTTGATCTTGAAGTGACTCCAGCCGCGATTCTTCAGATCCGAGCATTTTTCGCGAAGGGCTTCATCGGAGTAGCCAAGCCAGCCGGCTGATGTCGTGTAGCTGGGATAACCGACCGCATGCAGTTCTTCAATGCGATGACGTCGAGTTGCCGAGAAGCGATCAAGCAATTCGATCGCCTGCCCCTTCGTCAACGCGTCGGTGAGATACCGAAAGTCCACACACGATGCGAACTGTTCCGGCGACATATCGCACACAACCTGCCACACCGGCTTCTTCTGAATTCGCGCCCACAGATCCCACACGGCGTTGATCACAGCCGCCGCGGCCAGATGGATCACGCCTTTCTCTGGTCCCACCCAGCGCAATTGACTGTCGCCGGTCAGCTTTCGATAGAGCGTGACAGGTTCAGCCATCAGTGATTCAACGGTGACGCCTTTCAGCAACGCTGAGAGTGCTCGAATGGCCGCGACGCACAGTTCATTGCCTCGACCGATTGTGAACGTCATGCCATGCCCGGAGAACTCTGCAGAGTTTGTTCGCAGGATCACATACGCGGCCGAATAATCCGGATCCGGATTCATGGCATCAGATCCGTCCAGATGCTGCGATGTAGGGAAGCGAACGTCGTAGGTCTCAAAAGACGTGATCGTGGTCGGCATTGTTCGATGGGTTCCGAAGTGATGACATAAAGTGTTTGATCAGCATGCGGCTCAAGAGTCGTGATCCGCAGGAGTCTCAGCAGGATACAGGAATTCATCCTGGCCCTGAAACGGCAGCTCAGAGTTTTACTTTTGGGACTTTGTACCCTTTTGACCGGACATTGATCGCTGGTACATACGAAACTTCTCTTCCAACTGTTTCGCGACGGCTGATTGCCGACCCGTCGTATCCTGTTGATCGCGGTCCTTATCCGTGCGTCCCTGACGAGTATTCCCGGTCGACTTAACGTCCAGGCTTCTCAACATCTCGTCAAAGCTTTTCTGAGCCAGATCCTTCTCATGCTGTTGTTGAGCCGTCAGCTTTCGCTCGGCTAATTGCTTCTGGAGCCGTTCATGGAAGTCTCGAAGCTCGTCTTCGGTCCAGCCAAGTTCTTCCAATAGCTTCGGATCGATTTCGCCTCGGTCCAATTCTTTATCCAGTCGCTTCAGAGCGAGGTCAGCTGCGTCAGCCGCTTCTTCGACGGCAGGGTCACTGGCTTCGTTGGACTTCTCAACGGGCTCACTATTGCCAGCGCGTGTTCCAGACTGGCCAGTGGGTTTACCAGCAGCGTCACCTGTTGGTGCACCGGGCGGCCCACCGGATCCACTTCCCTGACCACCTTTGCCATTGCCGCTCTTACCTTCTCCAGACTTACCTTCACCAGACGTACCTTCACCAGACTTACCTTCACCGGGCTTACCTTCTCCGGGCTTACCTTCTCCGG
>CAIJTV010000935.1:0-6329 GCA_903823635.1 uncultured Planctomycetaceae bacterium | reverse complement strand
TGACGGCACATTTGAAATCTTTTGTTTCGCGGCAAGCCGCAGCCACCTTCGCCATCGCGCTGAGGCTGAAAACAAAGCACGATTCATTCAGCCCATAGTAGGTCGGGATACATGCCCGACACAGGGAAAAGGGACAACTGGGCCGCAGGACCAAGGTCGAAGTCGTCGAGTAACTTCGGGTTAAGGTCCACTGAACCAGACACCGCCAAGTACTCGCGACACTAGTTCTCTCGGGGAATAATGGTCTTTGAGAACGCTTCGAGATGGCGAAAGTTGTCGCAATAAGTGGTGTATCGCAGTAGCGGGCGAATGTCTGCCGTCAGCGCCTGGCCACCGACAACTAATACGCAACCCAGGGAAGTGGCCGTGTCGAACAGCACGTTAAAATTGGCCACGAATTGTTCGGGAGATCGGATTGACGTTACGCTCAGCCACATCAGGCGGGGGCGATCAATCTCCACGGCTTTCATGAGCGTGTTGAACGGCAGCATGTTCCCCAGAGATAAGGCTCGCCAGCCGCATTCTCGCAAAACGACTTCTGACATACTGGAAGCGATCGTGTAAGGATCACCGTCCAGAGTTCCACCAATCGCCACCGGCCCGTCTGACGGTCCGCTTCCCACAGCTCTGCGGAGTTCATGAATGACTCGCGAGCAGATTTCGCACGCGCGGCGTTCCTGATAGACTTCGAGCGTGCCGCAGTGCCAAAGATTTCCGATCTCACTGAATCCCGGCAAGATGATGGAGTCGAAAATCTTCGCGACGCTGTAGCCGTTCAGAAAAGCGTCCATCACGATTCGGCGAGCTGAAGGTTCATCGCCGCACAGTAGAAACCGCAGAAACTCGTGATGGTCAGAATCATTGGACGGTGGTCGTCGACCTGACTCCGCCGGCAATCCGATCGCTTGTGGTTCACTGAGGGCTCTTCCTTGTTCCCGGAGAAATTTGAGCACAGCGTCCAGACTCATGCGTCGATGGCCACCGCCGGTTTTTTCCGCAGGAATCAACCCTTTATCCACCCATCGTTTGAGTGATGATTCGCTGACACCGATTGCAGTTGCAACCTCTTTCGGTGAGAAAAAGTCGGTCATGTGGAGCCCTCCGTCGAAGTTGATAAATCTTGATGAACGTTTCTAGACGAGTGCTGGATCCGGGCCAGTCAAAATACCACAAAAATGAACGATTTATCGATAGGAGGATCAAAAATGGCCTGATATTGTTAACCATATTCGATCACTACGGTTAAGAAAAGAACGTTTTGGCAGTATTGGGCGTTCCGGTGCACAGTCAGGAGGGGTGATGAAGGTCGCGATTATTGGAGCCGGGATTTCCGGGCTGACCTGTGCATGGCTGCTGCATCCGCACCACGAAATCACGCTTTACGAATCGGAATCGGTGGTCGGGGGTCACAGCAATACGGTTGAGTTTGACAGCGAAGGCAAGACGTATCGAATTGATACCGGTTTCATTGTTTACAACGATCGAAACTATCCCAACTTCATGAAGCTGCTAACTCGCCTTGCGATTCGCGGCGTGCCGACGGAAATGAGTTTTGCCGTTCGCTGCGATCGTACCGGAATTGAATATTCCGGGTCAGGCCTCGCTGGAGTGTTTGCTCAGAAGAGAAATCTGCTTCGTCCGTCATTTCTTCGTATGGTGGCCGATATTCTGCGATTCAATCGCGCCGGAGCGGAGGATGCCGAGCGAGATCTTGGGACGATGACGGTGGGCGAATATCTCAGCCGCAATGGTTACGGGACTGCATTCTCCGAGCATTATTTGTTGCCGATGGGGGCCGCGATCTGGTCTTGTCCCACAGGCACCTTTGCTGACTTTCCGATCCAGTTCATCCTTGAATTTTACCGCAACCACGGTCTGCTGAGTCTGACCAATCGTCCTCAGTGGTACACGATCCCCGGCGGATCACGCCGTTACGTAGAACGCATTTCCGCACCGTTTATGTCCAGAATTCGCACCAGCTCTCCGGTGCAGCGAGTTGAACGGGATGCTGATGGTGTGACCGTTTCTGCAGCGGGGGATGTTTCGCGTTTCGATGAGGTGATCTTTGCCTGTCACAGCGATCAGGCACTGAGAATGGTAGGACAACCCTCGGGGCTTGAGGAAAAAGTCCTTTCTGGTTTCCCTTATGAGATCAATGAGGCTGTACTTCACACGGATAGCTCTGTGTTGCCTCGCTGCCGAAAAGCGTGGTCGGCCTGGAATTATCGCATTGGACAGTCCGGCGGCGATGCGTCTGCGGCCACAGTGACCTACAACATGAACATTCTGCAGCATATCCAGTCGTCAAAAACGTTCTGTGTAACACTCAACGACTCGGATCAGATTGCGGAGTCTGCAGTGATCTCCAGGCATCGTTACGCCCACCCGGTCTTCACCTCTCAACGAGCTGTTTTGCAGTCGATGCATGAACAATTGATTCGCCGCAATCGCACCTCATTCTGCGGTGCCTATTGGGGCAATGGCTTTCATGAAGATGGCGTCAACAGTGCTCTCGCGGTTTGCCGTCGGTTTGGTGTGATGGACATTGATGGTACGCAGGATGCAAATATCTCTGAGCAATCCTTGCTGAGACCAGTCGACACAACTCGTCGTTCAGCAGCAGCACCGGGAGGATCGCATGCATAGCTGTCTGTACTCGGGCACCGTGCGTCATCGGCGATTCACCCCGGCTCATAACGTGTTCCGATATTCGTTGTTTCAGATGTACCTCGATCTTGCCGAGCTTCCGGAAATCTTTGATCCGTATCTTCTTTGGTCCGCTCGACGTCCGGCGGTTGCATGGTTTCGCCGCGAAGATCATTTGGGTGATCCGGAAGTTCCGTTAGACGTCTGTGTTCGCGATGAAGTTCAGCGACAGACGGGGACTCGCCCCAGTGGTGCTATTCGGCTGCTGACCAATCTGCGGTATTTCGGCTATGTGATGAATCCCGTCAGCTACTACTACTGTTTCGATCCGGGTACCGGTCGATTGCAGACGGTGCTTGCGGAAGTCCACAACACGCCGTGGGGTGAGCGACATTGCTACGTTCTTAAGACTCCGATCCAGCGTCCCGGCGGCGCGTCTTCCGTGCTGTGGAACGATAAAGAGTTTCACGTTTCGCCGTTCATGGGCATGGGGCTGCGTTACCGCTGGCGTTTGTCTGAACCGGCGGAATCGCTTGCTGTGTCGATTCAGTGCCATGAGATTTCCAATCTCGCGACGGATTCAGATTCGCCGCCGGAAAGTGGGAATAGTGAGTTGACCGAGCCAGCGACCTCAACGTCAATAACTCGCCGTCCGCGTCCGTTCGATGTGACTCTGTCGATGCAGCGGCAGGAGATCACAGCGTCTTCACTGCGACGAATTCTCCTGCATCATCCGTGTATGACAGCCAGTGTCACTTCCAAAATCTATTGGCAGGCGCTGAAACTTTGGTGGAAGCAAGTTCCTTATGTTCCTCATCCACGTCAACGGCGAACAGGAGTGATGCAGGATTCCACTGCGACTTTGTGATTGTGCTCTGCCGTTTTTTGTCTCCGATACTTTGCTGAGTCCCGATATTTTGCTGAGATTAAGTCGATGCCAACATCCCTGAAATTAAAGTCTGCTTTCGGATGCGATGACATTTCTCTCGTGGAGCCTGCTCGCGACAGAAGTCTGTCCGAATCCCCGAGCAACGGCGCTTCGGGAAGTTCGACGACTGTGAAGTCGCACCGCAAGTGGCTGTGTATGTTCGAGCGACTCTGCCGAAGAATTCTCCGCAGTAACCTGAACCGGATCTCCACCGGCGAAGTGGTACTTGAATACGGCAATCATTCGGAGCGATTCGGTGACCTCGAAACCAACGAATTGATGGGGCACGTGCAGGCTCTGTCGCCTCGTTTCTTTCGCAGCGTTGTCACCGGCGGCGATCTGGGCGCGGCCGAATCTTATCTGGAAGGCGAGTGGGTTTCGGACGATCTGACGGATCTGTTCCGAGTTCTCCTGAGAAACGAAACTGTTCTGCAGACTTTCCGCAGTCCCCTGACAATGTTGACCCGCTTTATCAGTCGGTTGGGGCACTTTAGAAATCGTAATTCACGCGATGGCAGTCGGAGGAATATTCATGAGCACTATGATCTTGGGAACTCGTTCTTTTCGTTGTTCCTTGACCCCACAATGATGTATTCCTCGGCGCTGTTCGCAAACGAGCAGGCATCGCTGGAGGAAGCATCGCTGGAGAAAGTTGATCGAGTCTGTCGAACGCTGCAGCTGTCGCCCAATGATCATGTGCTGGAGATTGGCACGGGTTGGGGCACGTTTGCGATTTATGCGGCTGGGAAATACGGCTGTCGAGTCACGACGACCACGATCTCCGAAGAACAGTTTCGCATGGCCACACAGCGAGTGCAGGACGCGGGACTGTCTGATCGCATCACGATTCTGATGAAAGACTATCGTGATCTTGAAGGTCAGTATGACAAGCTTGTGTCCATAGAAATGATCGAAGCCGTCGGGCAACAATATCTTCCTGAATACTTCGCCACCTGCGATCGTCTGCTCAAAGAAAACGGCGCGATGATGATTCAGGCGATCACGATGCCGGAGCAGCGTTACGAACGTTATCGTAATTCGGTGGACTTCATCCAAAAATACATCTTCCCGGGAGGTTTCCTGCCGTCTGTTTCGGTCATGCAGGAATGCGTCGCGACTCGCACTTCCCTGCGAATGATTGAGATGAAGGATTTTGGTATGCACTACGCCCGAACTTTGCGGCTTTGGAACGAACGATTCCACGAACGTCTCGACGAGGTTCGAGCCCTGGGGTTCGATGACCGATTTATTCGGATGTGGAGATATTACCTGTGCTACTGTGAGGCGGCATTCCTTGAACGTGCAATCGGTGTGTGTCAGGTGATGTGGGCGAAGCCTGGCTGTGTGCTTGGAACTGTCGGTAACACTTGATCGTGAAAGATCGGATGGCCATGTTGCATGTTGTTGCACCGCTGATTGGATTTGCCGAACAGGGGAAACTGCCGGACTGGATGGTTCGGAAGGGAATTCAAAGTCTCCTGAAGACTCGGTTGAAAACGCTTGAGGGAACATCTCTGGAAGCTGCTGGTGATTCGTTTCGCCAGTTTCTTCGGGAACTGTCGGTCGGCCCGGTAGCCTGCGTCCCGGAGAAGGCGAATGAACAGCACTACGAAGTTCCGCCAGCGTTTTTTGGAAACGTTCTGGGGATGCATCGGAAGTACAGTTGCTGCTACTGGACTTCAAATACGCAGACACTCGATCAGGCCGAAGCGGAAGCTTTACGGCTGACGTGCAAACACGCTCAGTTGCAGGACGGTCAGACGATTCTTGAACTGGGCTGCGGTTGGGGATCGCTAAGCCTGTGGATGGCCGAGCGATATCCGAGGGCCACAATCCTGGCGATCTCGAATTCGAATTCGCAGCGTGAGTACATCATGCATCAGGCGAGTCTGCGAGGACTCCTGAATCTGGAGGTCAGGACCTGCGACATCAATGACTTCTCCGCCGATCGCCGCTTTGATCGAGTGGTGTCCGTTGAGATGTTTGAGCATGTGAGAAATCATTCCCTGTTGATGCAAAGAATCAGCTCATGGCTTAAGCCTGACGGAATGTTATTTGTCCACATCTTCTGCCATCATCGTTACGCCTACCCGTTCGAGGATACCGGAACAGCCAGTTGGATGGCACGCCATTTTTTCTCCGGCGGAATCATGCCCAGCCAGAATCTGCTACTGAACTATCAATCAGATCTGTTGATCAGTGACCACTGGATCTGGGATGGAACTCATTACGAAAAGACCAGCAATGCGTGGCTGGAGTTGATGGATCTGAGAAGCAACACGGTTGAACCGATCCTGAAGGCCGCTTACGGTCAGGACTGGGAGATCTGGCGTGGTCGCTGGCGAATGTTCTTTATGGCCTGTGCGGAGCTGTTCGGATTCCGCAATGGCTCCGAATGGTTCGTGTCGCACTACCTGTTCCGACAAAGAGGCTGATCAGTGTCGACAATCCTGCTAAGTACATTGGCGTTGGCCATCTTCTATGTGGTTCTGGTCTGGCTGTTGAGCCTGAAGATGGGACGGTGCGGAATCATTGATGCCTTTTGGGGGCCAGGTTTTGTGCTGATCGCCTGGCTGGCATTTTTGAGTTCCGACGTAGCAAGTTCAGATCGATTGGACCTGATGTTTTTATTGGTGATGGTGACTCTGTGGGGACTACGACTGGGAATTCATTTGTCGATTCGAGTCTTCAGTGATCCGCACGAGGATCGTCGTTACGCCGCCATGCGAGACAAGTATCAACCACATTGGTGGCT
>CAIJTV010000934.1:0-2598 GCA_903823635.1 uncultured Planctomycetaceae bacterium | reverse complement strand
TTGGTCGCCAGCCGCACCATTCTTCCTCAACCGGTTCAGCCGTTGGTTCGTGCAGATATTGAGCAGCGCCGGACCGCAGGTAGTTCAGACGATGTCGGTTCAGGGTAGAGTCGTAGCCGGTGAATTCCATCGTGCTGCCGACTCGGTAACCCGTGTCGAATGGCGTGATGGCAACGTGACACTCTTCGAGAATCATCGGATACTTCGGGCAGATTTTTGGTCGTGCCATCGTGATCGAATATCCCTTGCCCGGCTGAATCGGCAGTTTGATACCGACCGCTTCGTTCAACAGCGGAGTCCACGCACCGGTCGCCACGACGAATTCATCCGCTGAGATCGTCTCGCCGTTTGTCGTCACTGCGGTTGCTCGATCACCGGTTGAGGCAAAACCTTTCATCGCGGTGTTTTCGAGAACCTTAACGCCCTGCCCTGTAATGATGCGACGGACTTCGCTCATGAGTTTGCTGGGACGCAGGTGAGCATCGCAGCGGTACAGCCAGGCACCGGCGAGTCCGGGTTTCAAAGCAGGTTCAAGTTCGGTCAGAGCTTTTCCGGCCAGAGGCTCAGCGGCCATGTCGAAATGTTTTTTCAGCCAGGCATCGACAGCGGTGTACTCATCGAATTCATGCTGATCACGAAAGACAAACAGCAGACCGTCCGTCTTCCATTCAACCTGCATGTTCTGTTGTTCGAAAACTTCGCGATACAGAGTCGCGGAAGACTGCAGCAGCGGATGGCAAGCCTGCCCTGCCTCCATCATGTTCTTTGAATTGCAGCGGAGAGCAAACTTCAGTAGCCACGGGGCCAGGCTGAACAGTTTCGTCGGTTCAATGCGAAGCGCGGTTTGACGGCTCAGCATTCCCTTGAGGGCTTTCGTGAGCTGACCGGGGCGAGCCAGCGGGATCACATGGCTGGGGCTCACATATCCGCAGTTGCCGTGAGAAGCGGCTTTGCCAAACTGAGCCTGTTCGATCAGCGTGACCTTTCGGCCTGTTTGAGCCAGATACCAGGCCGCAAATCCTCCGATGA
The DNA here is from genome assembly GCA_903823635.1 of uncultured Planctomycetaceae bacterium. Lineage (GTDB taxonomy): Bacteria > Planctomycetota > Planctomycetia > Planctomycetales > Planctomycetaceae > SXXK01. The sequence goes on along the minus strand of CAIJTV010000934.1, from coordinate 1,569 downwards.
TACCTCCGCCAATGATCACCGTATGTTTTTGAGAAGTCATGTTCGAATTCCCGCTCGAAACGGGTCCGTTGGTTGAAGAATCAGATTGCATTCGCCGGTCACCCAGGCGGAGCCGGTAATGGTAGGAATGATAACGGGGTCTGCTCCGGTCGGAACTGTTGAGTCGTCAGGTTGCCAGCTCCCCTCAAAAATGCTTCCGACGATACTTTCCTGGAACCATGTGGTATCAGACAGAAGTTTTCCATCGGCGGCCAGGCAAGCCAGTTTTGCGCTCGTTCCGGTACCGCATGGCGAACGATCATAGGCGCCGCCTGGGCACATGACGAAGTTCTGGCTGTTGGATTCCGAAGTTGAAGGAGGGCCGAAGAGTTCGATATGGTCAATCAGCCCACCGTTTGCTCCCGTGATGCCGTCTCGTTCGAGAGCCGCTCGAATCTGGAGTGTAAAGTCTGACAGCTCTTTCCAGCGAGAAAGACGCAGATCCTGACCGTGGTCACTGACCAGAAAGAACCAGTTCCCGCCCCAGGCGATGTCGCCGGTGACGGTGCCATGGCCGGGAACATTGACGGGAACAGCACTGCGATATCTCCAGGACGGCACGTTTCGCACGGAGACGCGGCAGTCGTCTTTGAGAGTCGCGGTCACGATACCGACGGGCGTTTCAATGCGATGGGAACCGGGGCCCAGTTTTTTCATCCACGCCAACGTTACCATGAGCCCGATCGTCCCATGGCCACACATGTTCAGGTAGCCGGTGTTGTTGAAGAAAATGATTCCTGCCGCGCAGGTCGGGTCCGACGGCTCACACAACAAGCCGCCAACCAGGACATCGGATCCGCGGGGCTCATTAATGACGGCCGAGCGAACCTCATCGAAGCGATCGCGAAAGAGATTCAATCGCTCCGCCAGTGGTCCGCCTCCAAGGTCGGGACCACCCTCAACGATGATTCGGGTGGGTTCACCGCCAGTATGAGAATCAACAACACGAATCGTCTGCACAGGGGATCTCTGAAAAAGGAGAGTGATCGTCAGGACTGACACGGAATTGTCGCAAGGCCGGCTGCACAAGACATGCCCCTGAAATCCGGCTGTGATCAGCATTCATCAGCGAAGCAAAGCGAGATCCGCGGTTGTCATTGTGCGAGCGAACAAGGTCGTCGTCGAGGGTCTTGGGGGGCGATTCGCGAGTTTGCGACCAGCTGCGAAATGGCGGACTATGGTCGAAAGCCCCACTTTTTTGACTTTTAACTATTAATTCCGTTCCAGAGGACGATGAAAGATATTGTCAGCTTCACAGAAAACTCGCACAATCTTCATACAGAATTCACAAATGGCATTCTGACTGGTTGGCTCGGCACGATGTCGGCCTGGCCTTTTCGTTCTCGAAGTCTTATTCGGAGAACAGCCTTATGCTCGACCTGGTCCTAAGCGCGTTCGGGATGTTGATCCTGTGTTTCGCGTTCTGCATGGCAGGAGCGTCGTTGCAGAAACGCGGTGGCGGAACTCTCACGTTTCTTGCCCTCGCAGTAGTCACCGGCGGTGGGGCTGCCTACATGCTGTGGATCTGGG
>CAIJTV010000933.1:0-2134 GCA_903823635.1 uncultured Planctomycetaceae bacterium | reverse complement strand
ACTCAGCTTTTGTGAAAATTCCAGTTCCCGGTCTGTTCTGTAACTGCCAATTGGCAGCAAATAATTGTTTTGGAACAGAGCTTCCAGATTCGTGCTCACGTTGTCCGCCTTCACAATCAAACTCAGTGGTATTCCGTCCGAGATCAAAGAACAAAACTGACTAACGTCGTGAGGAAGACGATTCTCGGGACTCCTCTGCCGCAGATGGGGCGACCAGAACATCAGCCGCAGAAATCAACAAGGCCAATTCTGCTGAGGTCTGAGCGTGCAGTTTTCTGCAGGCTGACCCACGATACTTTTCGACTGTCTTCTCGGAAACGTGCAGTACGGCTGCGGCACGCTTGTTGGAGTATCCGTGAGCGACCAGCAGAACGACCTGCCGTTCCCGCAGGCTGAGGATTGAAAGGGCCGTGCGAGCCGCTTTTCTGCGTCCACGAAACCACTCGGCGATCTCCTGGTCGGATGCTGTGTCTCGTGGGCTGCCAAGTCTTGAAGCGACCTCCAGACAGCGACCACAGTGCTCAGATTCCGCATCAATCTCGACAGCCTTTCGATGCGAATCTCTGAGACTCACTTCCAGCCCAAGGCTCTGCGCTTTCTCAATCAGAAATGAGACAAAATCAGTGTCGGCGAGGTGTCGTGGAAAATCGGTATCGTTGCGTTTCGGGACGGGCGGCATTAAAGTGCTTGTTGACAACATGATTGTCCTGCTTCCTGATTCACTCAGAGAACTCATGCCCTCAGACACAACGCAATGCGACAGCGTGAATGCTGTACTCGTCAGCGTGTGATTCTGAAGACAAATGTTATGAAATGAATGGTCAGCCCTGACTATTCACTTCCCAAACTACGCAGAGAGGAAAATCCTGCTGTGGGGCCGGTTTGCCCCATCCGTAATCCTTCAATGCAATGGCCGCGCCAATTGAGTTTTGTTTTTTCGAGAGGCTCGCTTTTACGAGCAGCAAGAAGCGGTTTCCCTTGGGACTTTTGGTCCATCGTCAGGGTTTGTCCCAGGGGGAGAAAAAATGAACGCTGTCGGGAATTGAACTGCAATTCCAGAAATTCCCTGTACTAATGACGGCACAAAATACAGTGCTCGCAAGTACTATTTTCAGTCTTGACGTTGGTCGATAGTTGACATGTCGGACGACGGGGCGATTTCATCCTCCAGTTGAGCTCAATGGAGTCGGTCTGGATTGTCTGATTGCCATTCATGACGTAAGGTCTTAATGGGTGACGCACGGATTTAGCGACGACCTGATGAGATTGTGCCGTGTCCCCAGCAACATTGAGGCTCATGCAACCGATGCTGAGCGAGCAGAACAAGAGCTGAGATTACGCTGGGGAAACAAAGGAGCACTCTGCTTCTGAGTCGTGTGGACTGAATCCATTGTTTGTAGGCAGGATGGTAGAAAAATGTCAGATGCAGGGTTGCCGGCAATGCTTGTCGTGGACGACGACGAGCTAACTCGTCTGTTCATGCGGGGATTTGCCCAGAAACTAGGGCTGCGGACCCTTGAAGCCGCCGATGGATTTGAAGCCCTTGAAAAGGTTAACGCCTCAGTCAAGGTGGCGTTGATCGATTTGCAGATGCCGCGAATGGGCGGTATGGAGCTAATTCCGGAACTTCGGAAACGATTTCCTGCGCTTCGCTTCATTGTCGTTTCCGGGGCTGGTGATCTGGACGACGCTGTCGCGGTGATGAAACTGGGAGCCTGCGACTATCTTCAAAAGCCGGTCGACTTCACCTCACTGGCTGAATCCTTGTCGCGATACTGCGGCCCTGACCTTCCTTCCTCTGCAACTCCCTTCACCGCGGGACGTAAAGTCGGCGTGGCTTCAGTGGAAGCGGCACCAATCCTCACCGGGAGCTGGCGCGCGGATCTGCTGCGGATCGCTCCGCTTGATGCGACCGTCCTGATGACGGGAGAGACTGGCACCGGAAAATCGATGGCGGCAAAATTCATTCACGAGAACAGCCCGCGGGCCGCCAAGCCGCTTGTCAGTGTGAACTGTGCATCGCTTCCAAGAGATCTGATTGAATGTGAACTTTTCGGTCACAAAAAAGGGTCATTTACAGGGGCAGTCGAAGATCGAGCAGGGCGTGCTGAACTTGCTGATGGCGGAACTCTGT
>CAIJTV010000932.1:0-3367 GCA_903823635.1 uncultured Planctomycetaceae bacterium | reverse complement strand
GAGCTGATCGAAATCGCACTGAGGACGACTCACGGTCGGACTTCAATCAGGTTTCAGACAGCATCTCGGATGAAGATTTCGAAGCACTAACGGACGAAACCGCTGCGGACGAATCAACGGAGCGCGCGGAGCCACTGTTTGGCGACCGAAGATTAACCCCCCGAGAACGCAGTAACCGTTCGCGAAATCGAACTGTGAATCCAGCCTCGTGGCAGACTCAGTCACCTCCGGATGTCCCTGAGCCTCCAGCTGCCGTGTTTTCAGGTTCAGTGATTTCTCAGCCTGCTTTTCCCGCGGCCGGAGCATCATCAATCATTCAGCCGGGTTCAGCCACCGCTCAGAATCTATCGGGAGGTGGTGCGGCGGCCGACTCGGCTCGAATCGTCTTCAATTTTGCTGGTGCTCCGTGGTCTGTGGTCCTGCAGAAACTGGCCGAAGAGGCTGGCTATGCTCTGGAAATGAAGGCCAATCCCGCCGGTGTTTTCACGTACACAGATCCTGCCGGCCACAGCGTGGCGGAAGCGATTGACATCGTCAACGGATTCCTGATCCGTGAAGGGTTTATTCTGCTGCGTCACGGTCAGCTGATGCTTTTGGTTTCCGTCGATGATGTGCCTACGCACCTGGTTGAACGACTGACGGAAGAAGAGCTGGAAAACCGAGGACGATTTGAACTGGTATCGATTGAGGTCGCGATTAATGAAGCGTCAGCCGCAGATCTGGCGACCGAGCTTCAGCCTCTGATGACGAAGCTGGGAAAGATCATTCCTGTGGCTTCCGCAAATCGCATGGTGGTGACTGATTTGCGAGAGCGGCTGCAGGAGGTTCTCGGGCTGATCAAAACCGGAGATATTGAAACCGCCAGCATTCGCAGCGAAGTCATTACGCTGAAGAACACCAAGGCTGAAGATGTCGTCAAATCACTCCAGCAGATGATGGGCAACGCCGTCGCCGTCGCCGCCAATGGCACCAGTGGCGGTGGTGGTGGTGGCGGTGTGGGCGGCAACGGGGCTCCTGTCGTTTCCGTTGTGGAAACCAACTGCATCATCATTCGCGGACGAGAACCCGCGCTGCAGAAGATTCGTGACCTTGTTTCTGATCTCGATCGCCTGCCGGCGCAGGTTCACATTCAGGCTATGCTGGTTGAAGTTGAACTTTCTGATACCGACGAGTTCGGTGTTGAGCTGGGTGTGCAGGACAGTCTGTTGTTTCGACGAAGTGTTGTGGACGATGTTCTGACAGTCACGGACTCCATTGCTGATCCGGCCACCGGAATCGTGACCACGACGCAGCGAATCGTAAATCAAACGACCAATCCGGGATTCAATTTCAATAATGCCCCGATGGGAAATAATACGGCCGCCAGCCCCAACCGATTCGCGGGACAGGCGCTGTCCAATCTCAGCGTTGGCCGCATGAACCCGGACGAAGGTTATGGTGGTCTTGTGCTGGCCGCTGGCAGCGAATCGCTCAGCGTACTCCTGAGAGCACTCAAGGCGAATCGCGAAGTCAATATTCTCAGCCGACCAACAATTCGCACGGTTCACAATCGCAAAGCTTCAATCCAGATGGGTGCCCAGGTGCCTGTTGTGGACGGCGTGTCTTTGGGCCCTACCGGAACAGCCAACCCGGTTGTTCGCCAGGACAAGGCCGGAATCATTCTGGAAGTGACGCCAAAGATTTCAGATACCGGAGTGATCTTCCTGGATGTGAAGGCAGAGAAAAGTGAATTCCGTTCCGGCCCGGGTTCCGGGACTCCGATCTTCACGGACGCAACCAACGGCAACGTGATTGAAGCGCCAATCAAGGACATTACCGAAGCCATTGCGACCGTCAACATCACCAGTGGTCAGACAGTGGTCCTCGCCGGCATGATCACATCGGGGGAAGTTGAGTCGATGCGGAAGATTCCGATCATCGGAGACTGGCCGATCGTCGGTCCGTTGTTTCGTTACGAATACTACACCCATCGCCGCAAAGAGCTGCTGATCTTTTTGACTCCCGAGATCATCTATAACGACGATGATGCGCGTCGGATTTCTCAGAGGGAAATTGAACAATCAAAAATCGACGTGATGTCACTTCCGAATGTGATGACATGTCCTCCTGAAATGCTGTCCGATCCGGAGATTCTCTTTAACGACGCTCAGGCTCCTGCGCCTGGCTTCAAACCGATGAATGACTGGTACTTCCCGACGTTCCGAAAATGGGGACAATCAGAAGAAGAAAATGCACCGGTCATTGATCGCTCGGCCGCTATTGATCAGTTCCTGACACCAGCACCACGAGTCACCACCGGACATTCTTTCCCATCGTCACCCGGCGGAATGTCGACCGGTGATATGCCGCCGACAGGAACCTCCGGCAATACGGACGCCTATTCACCGGGCAACTCGAGCTCAGGCGAAATTGAATATTACCAGTCGTCACCGGAGTTTATCCCTCCGCGAATGTCATCAGGATCCAGCACGAACTCTCCGCGCGGAGGATTCTCACGATGACCTTCATAAACACTGCGCCACGGTCAGCTCTCAAACCGGAAACAACCCCGGAGCTTCGCCCGAGTCTCGTTTGTCCGGCTCGCAAGGCGTCGATTCACTTGAGCCTGACACACGTTCTGTGGCTCTTGCTCTGCGGAAGTCTCTTCTGCGGGTGCACCATGCTGAAAGAAAATGTGCCACTGCTGAAGAAGACAAAGAAGTCACCGCCAGTGCAAAGAATTTTGACGATGTGGACCTTCTCTTCAGAGGAAGAGCCGGATGGTTCCAAAACTCCAGGCTTCGTTGGCAAAGTGCTGTTTTTCGCCGCGGGTTCCGACAAACCCATCTCGGCCAACGGTCAAATTGAAATTCAAGTGCATGAGCAGCAAGGCGAACAGTGGCAGCTGCGCAGGAAATTCGTCAGTGAGCCGGATGTCTGGAAACTCAACGCACGTCAGACAGCTCTCGGAACCGTTTATGATGTGTTTGTCCCCCACGACACCAGACTGAATCAAAGATATTCGTTGGTATTAAAGTATCGAAGTCTGACCGGACAGTTAGTGTCTTCTCCCCATGCTGAACTCCCTTGATTAACAACATGCCAGAGTTACTTATATGCGGTACTTACATCCATGTTTCAGCAGCAGATCAGCAGATCAGCAGATCAGCAGATCAGCAGATCAGCAGATCAGCAGATGCTTCTCCCTTTTACGCGCCACGGGGCGGGTTTCTGAAAGACTGTACGACACGCGGTTTGACTGAACGTGTGACGTACATTTGCAAGATTATTTGGTGTTGAGACAGAGAAGCCTGATGGAGTAGTTGGTGTCTTCTCTCCTTGCTCAACTTCCTTAAGCGGCTAACTTTAGAGCTTGATTATGTCAAAG
>CAIJTV010000931.1:0-2825 GCA_903823635.1 uncultured Planctomycetaceae bacterium | reverse complement strand
GGATCCTTCACCGTCGACGGCAAGGAAGACGGCGAACCTCTGAAGGCCGAACGGTATGAAATTGAAAGCGTTGCCAAGGCCAATGACAATCTCTGGATTTTCACCGCTCGCGTGAAGTACGGCAAACTGGACACTAAACTGCCGATCACAGTGCCGATGGAATGGGCGGGCGACACGCCGATGGTCACGCTGACAAATGCCAGCCTGCCAGGACTCGGCGAAGGCTTTTCTGCCAGAGTGCTTTTCTATGAAGATCGTTACGCCGGAACATGGCAGCATGGCCCGGTGGGCGGCCATATGTTCGGTAAGATCGAACGCAAGAAGAAGTAGGTGCGTGGTCCGTTCAGTCGCGGCCCGGGAATTGGCCCAAGATCATTCCTATGTTTGGTGTGCCTGCGTTCGCCTGGGCGAACTTGTCACACCCTACCAATTCAAACATTTCCTGTAGGGTGTGACAAGTGAGCCTCAGCGAACGCAGGCACACCGATTTGTCTTTATGCAGCCTTCAACGACCGAGCATTTGCGGCCCATTGAATCCATTCTGTCACTTCAGCCAGATCAGGCTTACGGCCATTGCGGATGATACGTTCGCCTTCTTTGGTCCTCGAGAACGGCTCCACGATCGCAAAGAGTTCCGCTGGTTTCTGAGAGGCCAGGTTCTCCGGCGTCGTCACTCGACAGGCAACCAAGATCTGAGCGTCATGGCCACGCAGTTCAGGAATCTGGCACATCAGTCGCGACTGGGCCTGCCACTGCTGAATCACGGACGACGTAATTCGTCGATGATTCAGTTTCTCGGCCAGTCGATCCGGTGCCATACTCAGCAGGTCTTCGATCGTCCGTACGCCAATCGTTTCCATCATCTGAGCGGTTCGCGGTCCGATCGAAGGGGCTTTTTCCACTTCACTGGTGCGACTCAAAAAGAATCGCATACCGCCGGTTCGTTCCGCTGGGGCAGACTCTTCATCAACCGCAACGGGCTCTGCACTGCGCTGGCGAGACACCTGTCGTTTGCGACGCGCTTCGCGGCGGGCTCGACGATCATCAGAGTTCAGGTCACCCACAACCCGTTTGCGTTTGCGAAGTCGCAGGTCACCTTCCGGGGAAGCCGCCGTTGCGACGGCACCTTCGACCACAGCATGCGCCAGACTTCGAGGAGTTGATTTCACAGAGAAACGACTGCGAGTGTGGCGAGCATCGTCGAGTGAGCGAGTGAACTGCCCAAATCGAGCCCAGTTGATGGACTGTTGACGATCGATCAGGCGGCCACCGCGTCGAAATCGACTTCCCGCTTCGGACCTCTGAAAATCACTGACTCGATCGTAAACAGTTTCAGGACGGAGCCGACTGAGATCTTCAACCGTGGTGATCCCGGATGCAAACAGCAACGCGGCATCACTACGACGCAACATCGGGACGCGAGTTGTCAATTCCGCCTGACCACGAAGAGCATGCAGACGATCGACAGAAAGCAGGAAGCCTTTGTGTCGAGCCGCCTCTTCCAGTTGAGGGACCGTACGGCTCAACAAATCATCAATTGTGAGGACTCCGGCCGATCGCAGAGCTTCCAGTTCACCAAGAGTAATCCCGGCGAGGTCTTCGACACCGTGATCGACTTCCAGATAAAACAGCCAGTTCGTTGGTGTTGAAACATTTGTCGGCGTCGCTGCGATCGTCTCGACAGGGGCTGGCTGAAGATACACAATCGGTTCAACGACCGAACGTTTCACTTCGACTGGAGGTTCAATATAGGCATGCAGTGGAGCCGGTGGTTCGGGAGGCAACACCACGGGAACTTCGATTCGGGAAGCAAACTGACGAACATCCGCATCGAATCGAGCAAAGACATCCCGAGCGTCCTTTCGACTTGTCAGCACGATCACTTGCTGCCCCGCCTGAGCCAACTCAGACAATAATCTTACCGCCGCCGTCAGACGCCCCTCGTCGGCCGGAATCAGCACTTCATCAAGAATCAGCGGCACATGGCCGTGAGTTTCTCTGCGAACCTGAATCAATGCAAGCCGAAGTGCCAGTGCAACGGCATCGCGGGATTCCTGGCTTATCTGTCCCGGCGTCTGTGGATCGACATAGTGAAGAGTATTCAACAACAATCGGTCCGGCTGAATCGCGGAAACTCGGTGAATCTCACCCAGACTCAGTCGTTGAGCGTACAAAGAAGCGAGTTCGAAAACTCGCGAATGATTACGCCCCTTGAGCCGCTCCATGACTTCCCGCAGACTCACTTCTGCTCGATCAAGCTGCCGTCGCTGATCTTCCAGCAACGTGATCTCCGCATCAAGTCCCGCAATCTGAGCGCGGAGTGCGTCGAGCTGTTCGAGGCTGGCGGCTCCGGCAAGTTCCTGACGAAGTCGTTCAAGCAGTGATCGCTTTAAGGTTCGTTCACCGTCGGCATTTGTACGCTCACTCATCAATCGAGTACGTTCGGCTCGCAACTGCTGCAGTTGGCTTTCAATCTCTGCTGCAGATCGGAGTTCCGCTCCGGTCGTGATACCACTGGCGGATGACTCACGGTGTCCGACGAAATCACAGGCCCCCTGCATCTGCGGAATGACGGATTCCACCAGGATATTTTCTGATCGAGCCAGATCCGCGCGAAGAGAAGCGATCTGCTGCTCCAACAAACGCTCCATCTCAGTCGCCTCGGCCAAAGTCCGGTCGGCAATCCTGAGTTCCTGAGCATCAAAATAACTGGCCAGGCTCTTTTCGTGATGCCCCAGATATCGACACAGCGTCGCCACTTCGCCGCGGATAACCCGGGCAAGATCGGCATCGCGACCGGATTCAAAAACGACCGAACCCGGAGC
>CAIJTV010000930.1:0-6711 GCA_903823635.1 uncultured Planctomycetaceae bacterium | reverse complement strand
GGCGGTGCGAGATATTCATCGCGATTGCGCATCCGTTCTGGAGCGGCAGTTCGCACTCCGGCCCGTCCTGGAACAGCCCGAGGGAAGTTCCGTTTCCCTGGCTACCAAAACTGCCGGTCGTATCCGCCTCGCTGGTAAAGTCGAAAGCAATGCAACTTCGGGGACGCTGGTTCATCACGGATGGCAGGCGACGGCATGCAGTGTTCCGGTTTACACTGGCGACGCGGAATCCGCTCTGATCGTCGCTCCCGCCGAGGTGGAAGTTCGCTAGTCGGCTCATTTTTTGCGAATTCAGGTACGCTGCAGGAAAACGTTCGACTGGTGCTTGAACCTGTCCCGCCCCGCAGGTAAACGTCTCGCTTTCACGCTGCTTTTAACGGCCAAAACTTTGCCCGTTGCTGGTTTCTCAGGCGGTATCGATATTCAATTCTTCATTGAAGTCGAGTTGATCCCGAACTGCAGATCAGAATAATAGTCGAAATTCGTCGCTTCATTCCTCGCGCTCATAGGTTCGCTGCTACTCCATGTCAGTCCTGCTTCAACTCACAGATGGTGTCAAAAGTTACGGCGACCAGATGCTGCTCGACAGCGCCAGCGTCACGCTTTACGAAGACGTGAAGGTCGGATTCATCGGTCGCAATGGGGCCGGTAAGTCGACGTTGTTGCGAGTTCTTCTCGGGGATGAGGAAGTGGATAGTGGGACCGTCATGCGGTCCCCTCATCTGCGTGTTGGCTACCTGCGTCAGCATGATCCGTTTCAGGCGGGCGAATCTGCGATGGATTTTCTGATTCGCGACAGTGGTCAGCCGGATTGGAAGTGCGGCGAAGTGGCGGCCGAGTTTGAACTCAAGGGACATTACCTGAACGGCCCGGTGCAGGGACTGTCCGGCGGTTGGCAGACTCGCGTCAAGCTGGCGGCCCTGTTGCTGCATGATCCGAACCTGTTGATGCTGGACGAACCAACGAACTTTCTGGACTTGCGTACTCAGATTCTGCTGGAACACTTCCTGCGACATTTCCCGGCGGCGTGTCTGATTGTGTCACACGACCGTGAATTCCTCACTGCGACGTGTTCACACACTTTGGATCTGAATCGCGGCAAGCTGACGATGTACAACGGCAAGATCGCCGGCCACCTGCAGCAGGTCGAAGAAGAGAAGGTTCGTGCCGAACGCACGAATGCAACCGTTGCGGCGAAGCAAAAACAACTGCAGACCTTTATCGATAAAAACAAAGCTCGCCCGACAGGAGCAAGTCAGGCGCGATCCAAGCAGAAGCAGCTGGACCGACTGACTCTGCAGGAAATCGAAGTCGACCTCCCAAGTGCCAACATTCGTGCGCCGCAGGTGGAGCCTCGTCAGGGGCCTGTTGTTCGCTGTCTGGATCTGGCGATTGGTTATGAAGGAAAGGCCGTCGCGACCGGTATCGAGCTGGAAATTGAACATCAGCAGCGTGCGGCCATCGTGGGGGATAACGGCCAGGGAAAAACAACTCTGCTGCGAACCCTGGTGAACTCCTTGAGTCCCGTGGACGGCAAAGTGAAATGGGGCTACGGTACTGAAATCGGCGTGTATGCTCAGCACGTGTATACGACTCTGCCGCCTGATCAGACCGTTCTGGAGTATCTGGAATACAAGTCCAAGCCGGGCACAACGACTCAGGATTGCCTCGCCTGCGCTGGTTCGCTGCTGTTTAAGGGCGGCCACACGAAGAAGCCGATACGAGTTCTCTCCGGGGGCGAGCGGGCTCGCCTGTGCATGGCCGGTTTGCTGCTGGGAACTTACAACGTGCTGGTGCTTGACGAACCGGGCAACCATCTGGACGTAGAAACCGTAGAATCACTCGCGGAAGCGTTGCTGGTTTATAAGGGCACCGTGCTGTTCACCAGCCACGATCGACACTTTGTGCGACGGATTGCCACCAACATCATCGAAGTGCGGGATGGTCGAGTTCGCAATTACTCGGGCAAGTACGACGACTACATTTATTATGTGAACAAAGAGATTGAAGAAGGCGAACGCGAACGTGCGTCAGGCCGTATGGCGACTCCGCCGGCCGGGAAAGGCGCGGGGGCAAAGACAGAGAAACCTTCCGGGCCGAAAGACATCCATCAGCAGCGCAAGACGTTGCGGAACATGGAAAAGAGCATTGCCAAGCTGGATGAGCAGAAGAAGGCTCTGAATGCCGAGATGATGCAGACGTCGGATGCCAAAAAGGCGATGGCTTTACATACTCAAATTGAAACCGTCGCTAAAGAACTGGCCGAAGTCGAAGAAAAATGGTGCGAACTACAGCAGGAACTCGGCGAGTGGTGATTAAAGCGTGCTTGCCTTTCGCTTAACGGCAAGCCGCAGGCGACCGTTTGATGGACAACTGTTGCTCGCAGAATTGAGTGCGCGAAATTGAGGACCGTGATGATCGCAAGCCATACTGCGTGAACGAAAACAGCCCCACGCAGATGCCTGGGGCTGTTTGTTTTGGATTGTAATCACTCGAATTTCACGCAGAGCCTGCCGACTACGACATAATCTTCCAGATCGGCTGCGCGCCTTCGACGCCGACGAGCGAATTGTCGAGCCCACCAAAGAAGTACGTCAGCTTCGCTGGATCCAGCCCCAACTGATGCAGCACCGTGGCGTGCATGTGCTTCACATGGAACACGTCGTCAACCGCGCGGCTGCCGATTTCATCAGTTGTCCCGACCGTTGTGCCGCCCTTGATGCCGCCTCCGGCCATCCAGGTGGTGAAGCCGTAGCTGTTATGGTCACGGCCGCTGCCCGTGGCGTACTCCGCCGTTGGCTGACGACCGAATTCACCGCCCCAGACGATCAGCGTGTCCTTCAGAAGACCTCGTTCTTTGAGGTCTTTAATAAGCCCGGCAATTGGCTTGTCTGTTTCGCCCGCATGCAGATTATGGTTGGCTTCCATGTCCGTGTGAGCATCCCAGTTGTCGTCGTTGTGAGCACCACCGGAATAAATCTGCACGAAACGAACACCTCGTTCGACCATGCGGCGCGCCAGCAAACACTGACGGCCGAACTTTTCGCTCTTCGGATCGTTCAGGCCGTACAGTTCCTGTGTCGCCTGCGTCTCCTGAGAAATATCAACAGCTTCCGGAGCCTGTGACTGCATGCGGTAGGCCAACTCATAGCTGGCGATACGAGCCGCCAGGTTGGAATTATCATGGCGAGGAGCCAGATGTTCTTCGTTGTAGCCTCGCAGTGTATCCAGCAGTTTTCGTTGCGCGCCGCCGGCCAGTTCTGAAGGTGGCGACAGGTCAAGAATTGGATTCGCCCCGGAACGCATGACGGTAGCCTGATAAGTCGCCGGCATGTATCCGCTGCTCCAGTTCTTGGAGCCGCTGATCGGGCCGCCTCGTGGATCGAGCATGACCACGAATCCCGGCAGATCTTCATTCACGCTGCCCAGTCCGTAGTTGACCCACGAGCCCAGACACGGATTACCGCTCAGGATTCTCCCTGAGTTCATCATCAGCATCGCTGAACCATGGATGGGCGAATCCGCTGTCATCGAATGAATGAATGCGATGTCATCCGCGCAAGTGCCAAGATTCGGGAAGAGATCACTGATCCACTTTCCGCACTGACCGTACTGTTTGAACTTCCAGCGAGGCTCGACGATTCGGCCCTGATTGCGATGACCGCCTCGACCAAAGGTTTTGACTTCGATGGTTTTGCCGTCCATGCCGTACATGGATGGCTTGTAGTCGAACGTGTCGACCTGACTTGGCCCACCATACATGTACAGGAAGATCACGTTCTTCGCTTTGGGTTCGAAGTGAGACTGCTTTGGGGCCAGCGGATTTGCGAAAGGCGTTTCGCCATCCGCAGCGACGGACTGGCTGGCCAGAAAGCCGTCGCGATCCATAAGAGCTGTCATCGCAACACCGGCAAAACCGGAGCCGGTTTGCCAGAGCATTTCACGTCGAGTTCGTCCGCAGAAGTTTTGAGCCATGGGAGGGATTCTTCAGCAGGGCTTTGTGAGGAAGGTCATGTTCAACTGTGCATGATTATGATCGATCAGCCGAGGAATGTCATGCGTGAATGACAATGCGACTCCGGGCGATCAGGAATTTCAAATTTGAAATCACAAATTTCAACACTCGAATATCGCATCGCCCGCCGCAGCCTCAAATATATTCCGTGCGATTCTGTTTCTGCAGTTGAGCCAGCACCTCTTTGATACGTTCCGACTGCGACGCGTCCGCAACGAGAGTGGCATCGTCGGTGTGAACGATAATCAGATTCCTCAGGCCCAGCGTTGCCACGAGATGATCGCCGGTCGTACGAACGATGCAGCCCTGAGTATCTACGCCGCAGAACGGGCCGTCGACGGTGTTGTTATCCGAGTCCGCTCCGTTCAGTCGAGGCAGTGACAGCCAGCTTCCAACATCGTCCCATTGAAATGGAGCTTCGACCACGGTCACGCCCTGAGCACGCTCCAGAACGGCATAGTCGATCGAAATGCTCTTGAGCTTCGGAAATTCCTGAGCCAGGACCGCATCGCCTTGCCCCGCTTTCAGGCCGTCGGCAATCTTCATCAGCCCGGCATACATTTCTGGTTCATACTGTTGGAGCAGATCAATTATTGTCTGAGCCTTCCAGCAGAAGATTCCGCAGTTCCAGAAGAAGCGTCCTTCGCGAACGTATTGCTCGGCGAGACTCAGATGGGGTTTCTCGCGGAACGCTGACACTTCATAGACTCGCGGAGTCCCTTCACCGATCATTGCGCCGCGTTCAATGTAGCCGTAACCTGTCGCCGGGAACGACGGAATGACGCCGAACAGGACAAGCTTCGAAGGATCTGCATTGACGATCTCGACTGCTCGCAAGGCCCCGCGGGAGAAAGCTTCATCCGTCTGAATGACATGATCAGCCGGCATTACAAACATGATCCCATCGGGATCATGATGCAGAATCTGGATTGCCGCCAGGCCCACGCACGGGGCTGTGTTTCTTGCCGCCGGCTCCACAAGAATATTCTGCCGCGGAATCTCCGGTAGCTGTGCGGCCGTCGCATCGGCCTGTACTTCGTTGGTGACCACCCAGGCACGAGATGGATCGACCCAGTTTCGACAGCGATCAAGAGTCTGCTGAATCATGGTGCGTTCGCCGGCGAGGCGAAGCAGTTGCTTTGGCAGTCTTTGGCGGCTCTGAGGCCAGAATCGAGTTCCACTGCCGCCCGCCATAATCACTGCATGTAACATCTCGATGAGTCCTGTTCTTTAAGCTTCGGGCTGATCCTTTGGGCCGGCCGCCGCAGTCGCGATTGCGCGGGCGACGGATTCCAGCATGACTTCCATTGCGAACGGCTTCCGCAAATAGTCCACAACACCCAGCATTTCTGCGTAGGCCTTATGTCGGCTGCCTTCGTTCGCGGTCATCATGATGACCGGAGGAGCATCAGGCAATTCTGCGAGGAATTCCAGGACCGGAAATCCGCCCATCCGGGGCATCATCATGTCTGTCAGCACGAGATCCGGTTTTTGCGATTGAATCAGGCGGCGTCCATCCTGCCCGTTGTTGGCGGTCAGTACTCGATAGCCGGCTGCTGACAACACGCTCTGAATCGTGGAGGAAATATCTCGGTCATCCTCGATCACGAGGACAGTTTTCTGAGTTTGGGTCATGATCCGATCAAACTTTCAGGAGAGGAGGTGCCTGGCGGGGACCAGTGCTCGTCACTCTGCTACCGAAAGGGTCGACCACTGGCCGCCGGATTGTCGGACAGCCAGACCACAAAAGCAAGAATCCTCCCGACAATGGTCATAGTCGGGGAATAAGAACTCCACCCAGCAATGAGAGCGCAAGGGAGTTCGTGTTGAAAAATATACTGGGACTCAGGGCTGATCTCAGGATACAGCCCGCCAGCTGAATTTCGCGCAAGGATGATTGTCGCGACGACTTCGACGACCGTCAGCGCCCGAGTTCAAAACCGACCACGGCAACGCTGTTATCCGTCTGAATCAATCAGCCCTGCTTGGAGTCGGGCGTGTTTTCGCGTTTGATTGCATCATAAACTTCTTCACGATGGACGGTCACATCGCGAGGCGCCTCGATGCCGAGACGCACTTTGTCGCCACGGATTTCGATGACCATGAGAGTGATCGAATCGCCGATCACAATCTTTTCGTCTTTCTTGCGGCTGAGTACTAACATGTCCAGTCCCTGGTCAATCTTCTTCGTGAATGATTGCTGTCTGACTCAATATGACCTGGCCGGGCCAACACAGCCCCAGCAGTACAGACAGATGTTGAGTTCCAAAACTCTCCTTAGGACGCACGCGTCTTCAGGTGAAGAACCCTAGGTCGTTTTCGACCAGCAGGCGTCTTCAGATGCAAGAATTGCCGAACTGCAAACGCTTTGGTATCTTTTTTTGCAGGTTTGGTCGGGAGAATCCGTCCCTGCCCTGACCGATGGACATAGTCATGACGGTCCTGCAGATTAGACGGGCACCTGATCACATTGGGGCACTCCCCCCTGGTGAGAGTTCTCCCTTGTGGAGGCTGAAAGCCAGTGAGAATCTTGGTCTGGTGGCTTCGGACTTAGTTGCTGTTCGATATCCAGTGCATGTTTCGGCGAACATTCGAGGCGGAATTGGGGGCAATCTTGACTGAGGTCAGCACCACGCAGGGATTTAATGCAATCGCCTGCGGCTGGGTCTACTCGCTGATTTTGTAGGTCCAGGCCT
>CAIJTV010000929.1:0-3391 GCA_903823635.1 uncultured Planctomycetaceae bacterium | reverse complement strand
TGGGACCTTAGCAGGCGATCTGGGTTGTTTCCCTCTCGACCACGCAGCTTCTCCCACGTGGACTAACTCCCGAGATAGTCAAAATGGTATTCGGAGTTTGGATAGGCAGGGTACCCTGGGAAGGGCCCCAAACCAAGTCAGTAGCTCTACCCCCATTTTGTAGTTGCTCGAGGCTAACCCTAAAGTTATTTCGGAGAGAACGAGCTATCTCCCGGTTTGATTAGACTTTTACTCCTCCCCACAGGTCATCCCCTAGTTTTTCAATACTAGTGAGTTCGGTCCTCCACGCAGTCTTACCCGCGCTTCAACCTGCCCATGGGTAGATCACCGGGTTTCGCGTCTACCGCCGCCGACATATCGCCCTATTCAGACTCGGTTTCCCTGAGGCTTCAGCCCTGAAGGCTTTAACCAGGCCGTCGACGGTAACTCGCCGGATCATTATGCAAAAGGCACGCCGTCACACAACAATGTGCTCCGACAGCTTGTAAGCGTGTGGTTTCAGGTCCTTTTAACTCCCCTTCCGGGGTGCTTTTCATCGTTCGCTCGCGCTACTTTTCACTATCGGTCGCCAGAGAGTACTTAGCCTTAGGAGATGGGCCTCCTGGATTCAAGCCGGGTTTCACGTGACCGGCCCTACTCGGGGTATCTCACGGAGTCTGATCAGTTTTTGACTACAGGACTTTCACCTTCTATGGTTCCGCATTCCAGCAGATTCCTCTAACCGTCAGATTTGTAACTCCATATGTGAGCCCCACAACCCCGCCGGACAAGCCGACGGTTTGGGCTATATTCCTGTTCGCTCGCCGCTACTAGGGAAGTCGCTATTGCTTTCTCTTCCTATGGGTACTGAGATGTTTCAGTTCCCCACGTTCGCTCCGTATGCCTATGTATTCAGCATACGGTCATTCAGGGATCCCGGGATCAACGCTCGTTTGACAACTTCCCCGGGCTTATCGCAGCCTTCCACGCCCTTCATCGCCTTCTGGCGCCAAGACATCCCCCACACGCCCTTATGTATTTGGCCACATTGATCAACAGCCAGAAAATCTTCCGACTGACGATCTGCCAACACATTACGATAAACATCAGCCAGCCTTTCGACCAACTGCTCTTCTCGTGAAAACGTTTACAGATGCCACTTAGACTTCATTAAATTGTCAAAGATCATTTCGCGTCATTGGGCCGTTTGGCTCATTTCCGCGGAGGGGGAAGTGTATCGAGCGTTTGAGTTCTCGTCAACACTTCGGCTCAAAAAAGTTTAAAACTTTCAGAACCACTTTTTGGTCCGAGGACCACTGGAGACGATCGGGATCGAACCGACAACCTCTGCCTTGCAAGGGCAGCGCTCTCCCAATTGAGCTACGTCCCCTCAAATTCACCGGCGCTGTCGCCACAGTGGGCGTACGTGGATTCGAACCACGGACCTCAGCTTTATCAGAGCTGCGCTCTAACCAACTGAGCTATACGCCCCGAATGTGAGGTCATTTCGGGGGGGCACATATTTTGGCAGCTGTTGGACCAGATGTCCAGCCACTCTGCCGCTGCTTCGCAATTTCCTGGGCTTTTCACCGTTCTACTTGCGAATCAGCTATGTCCAGTCACCAGTTTTCTGCTGAGGTTATGGTCGTTTCAGCCGGTTCGGTTGAAGGACACCTGATTATCGTACGATCGAATCTCCGGATTGAGGCCGTTTTCAATTTTTGCGTGGTATTGCCAGAATCACGATCTCCCGTCCGCGTTTCCGATTGTTGGAGTCACCCTCTTGAAATGCTTTCTTATACACCACTGCGATTCCCGGACTTGTCTGATCGCGGCGTTAATGACCGTTATGCGTTCGCCGATCTTCGCAGCCGAACCTGTTGATCGCGAGCGGCCCAATGTATTGATGATCGCGATCGATGATCAGAACGATTGGATTGGATGTCTTGGGGGCCATCCTCAGTCGAGAACTCCCAACATCGATCGGCTGGCCAAACGCGGCACGGTCTTTCTAAATGCTCATTGCCAGTCACCTCTCTGTAATCCATCGCGTGTCAGCCTTCTTACCAGTCGCCGTCCGTCTTCAATCGGTGTCTACGGGCTATCACCTGCACTTCGCGATGCTGAGGGTCTGGAGGGGGTTTTGACACTTCCACAGCATCTTCGTCAGAGTGGCTATAAGAATCTGATGGCAGGAAAGATTTATCACGGCGGTTACGGCCGTCGCCCTGCAGACAATGAGTTTGACGTAGTGGGTCCGCCCGCGGATGTGGGAGCGAGACCAAAGTCTCCTCTGGTCGTAACGCCAAGCGGTCACCCGCTTGTCGACTGGGGTACGTTTCCGCACAACGATGAAGACAAGGGCGATTACAAGCTTGCTTCATGGGGTGTTGATCAACTCCGCACAACTCATGATCGCCCATTCTTCATGAGTGTTGGATTCTTTCTGCCACATGTCCCCTGCTATGTGACACAAAACTGGTACGACATGTTCCCCGCAGAGTCCCTCCAGCTGCCGGCCGTCCTGGATGACGACCGATCCGACACGCCGCGGTTCAGTTGGTACCTTCACTGGAAGCTACCCGAGCCTCGCCTCAAGTTTCTGAAACATTCGGGTCAATGGACCAATCTGGTTCGTTCCTATCTTGCCAGCACAGCGTTCGTTGACGCACAGATAGGAAGAATCCTGGACACCCTGGAGGCCAGCCCGCATGCCGACAATACGATCATTGTCCTGTGGTCAGATCATGGTTGGCATCTGGGAGAAAAGGGCATCACGGGGAAGAATTCGCTCTGGGATCGCGGGACTCGTGTGCCGCTTATCTTTGCTGGTCCCGGAGTAACTCCTGATTCTCGCTGTGCCGAGCCCGCAGAATTGCTGGATATCTATCCAACACTTTCGGAACTCTGTCATCTGGAACAACCAGAAGGGCTTGAAGGGCACAGCTTGCTGCCGCAACTCAAGGACTCCTCCATCGCAAGAGATTGGCCGGCTATTACGACTCACAACCATGACAATCATGGCATACGATCTCGCGACTGGCGATACATCCGTTACGCCGACGGATCTGAGGAGCTGTACAATATGGTTGAGGATCCGAACGAGTGGACAAATCTGGCGTCTCGCCCGGAACACGCTCAAATTATTGCGGAACACCGTCAGTGGATCCCGAAAGTTAACCGAAAGCCCGTTCCTGGAAGTCGTGATCGCATTCTGCTGTATGATTCGGCGACCGGCCAGGCAAATTGGGAGGGTAAAGACATTCTTCCGAACAGCCCCATTCCGGAGATCGAGGACTGAACTCGCCTCCGAAACAGATAGCAAATCAACATGTGGACAAAGATCTGCGGTGTAACAACCACTGAAAGTGCTCGTGCTGTCAGAGACGCGGGGGCGAGCGCTGTCGGTCTG
>CAIJTV010000928.1:0-2032 GCA_903823635.1 uncultured Planctomycetaceae bacterium | reverse complement strand
TCACAGCGTTCGAAGTAGAACCAAAGTGGTTGATCGAATGTGCAGCTCGTCGCCAGAAATGGATCGACATGGGTCAGTCACTGAACCTGTATATGTGCGAACCAAGCGGCAAGAAGCTGCATGAGATGTACATGCTGGCATGGCGAAAAGGTCTCAAGACGACCTACTATTTACGCACCCTGGCTGCGACTCAGATTGAAAAATCAACAGTCGACATCAACAAGTTTGGTGTGCAGCCACGCTGGGTTAAGAGTCGCAGTGCTTCCAGCGACATCCAGATGGCCCGTATGGATGAGGATCGGTCGCCAGAACAGGGCCGCACGGATATCCCGGCTCCACATGTTGTGCCAGTGACTGAGGTTTCTCAGTACAAGGCCTGCAGTATTACGGATCCTGACTGCGAAGCGTGTCAGTAGGCCCTGCGGGAATTTCAAATTTCAAATTTGAAATCCCCGGTTGAAAACGGCCAATCACCAGGCCGCAATGATCGTTGGAACATTGCGGCTTCGTTTTGCCTCGCCTTGGTTCATACTGTTTATGACGGAGCCCTTGTTTTGAACCACCTCAATCGACGACATTTTATGAGCCGTTCTGTTTCAGCGTTAGCTGGCACAGCAGCGGCTTCTTTTTTGCCGTGGTCGGTGGCATCGCGAACGGCGACTGCCGCATGGGATGAAGCTCCGGTTGATCCTGCGAAAGCCGACCTGATTTATCGCACTCGAGCACCTCGGAATGGCGAGCCGCGACTCGAAGAACTGGTTAAAGACTGGATTACTCCCACGCCGCAGTTCTACATTCGCAGCCACGGAGCAAATCCGACCGTCGTGGCCGATGAGTTTAAGGTGTCGATTGAAGGTCTGGTCGACAAGCCCATGACCTTTTCGATTCCGGAGCTGCTGGAGAAGTTTCCCAAATCCAGCGTGACCTGTACCGTCAGTTGTGCCGGGATTCGGCGGTATGAGTTCATCAAGATCAAGGAAATGAAAGGCGTCCAGTGGCAGGAAGGCCCGATCGGCAATGCCGTGTGGTCCGGAGTTCGCCTGTCTGATGTGTTGATGGCCGCGGGGGTCAGCTCCGATGCAAAACATGTCTGGTTTGAAGGAGCCGATGCGGTTGTCGATGGAAAAGCCACCTTTCCCTTCGGTGGTTCTGTACCGATGAGCAAAATGCGGGAAGAAGATGAGAAACTGCCGGGCGTTCTGCTGGCGACTCATATGAATGGCCAGCCTTTGCTGGCGGATCATGGCTTTCCGTTGCGAACGATTGTGCCTGGATACATCGGAGCCCGCAGCGTCAAGTGGTTGCAGAAGATTGTCGTAAGTGACAAGCCTTCTCCAAATCACTTCATTGCTGATGTCTACAAAATGGTGTATTCGGGAACTCCGGTCGAGATTGATGAAACTGCTCCGATTTACAGATACCCTGTGAATGCGGCTCTGTGTTCTGCGGACAACAAAGACGGCAAGGTCACTGTAAAAGGATATGCTCTGCCAACCGGTCACAAAGGTTGTTCAATTGCCAAAGTTGAAGTCTCACCGGATGGCGGAAAGTCCTGGATCAATGCAGCCCTTGGAGAACAGGCCGGTGAGTTCTGCTGGCAACTCTGGTCTGCGACCCTGACGATTATGAATCCTGAAACAGAGGTCTGCGTGCGTGCGACAGATTCTCTCGGAAACACGATGCCCGAGTCTGTTCCGTGGAACCCCAAGGGCTACCTTTATAACGCATGGCATCGAGTTCCCGCGAAACAGCTTTTGAACTGATGTCATTGGGATTGGCTATTTGAAATTTCAAATTTGAAATCTCAAACAACCAGTCTGAATTGTTCTGAAACCACTAATTCGTTGTTCTGTTTTCCCCGACTCATGGAATGAGGTTGCCTATGTCTACACTCACCTTCGAAGATCAAACCACTATGCTGACCGGAACATCGGGCCGCGTGAAAGCCACTGAAAAGCGGCTGATCAACAATGCTCAGGTCGATGTTAATCAGCTGATGCCAATTAAATATCACTGGGCTTGGGAGCACTAC
>CAIJTV010000927.1:0-1528 GCA_903823635.1 uncultured Planctomycetaceae bacterium | reverse complement strand
AGCATCGAAACGCACCTGAAGGAATCAGCAAAGAAAAACTACAAGTACAACCGGTCACAAATTCATGGCTTCGAGAGGGCTAAATCCCCGCTGCCGACGCCTGAACAGTGGACTGCTGTGACTGAAAGGATATCTCAGAGCTTCGCGAATGCAGCATCAGTTGGGCACCGGGTGGAGAATATTGCCGCTTTTGTTAACAATGCGTCGAAATCCACGCACTATCAGCCCCCGAAAGACCCTCGTTCGAGTTCCCGCCGCAGGGAACACACTGAACAACTGACACGACTTCCTATGTCCTTTGCCCTCCCTATCGCCCTGACCCTGACAGCCCTCGCGCTGCCAATCGTGGCGCTTTATATTCTCAAGGTGCGGCTGCGTCGTGTCCCGGTCTCAACGAATCTCTTCTGGAAGCAGATCTTCGAAGAGAAGCCACCAAGATCCTTGTGGCAACAATTTCGCCACTGGTATTCCTTGCTTCTGCAGCTGCTGCTCCTGCTACTGATCGTGCTCGCGCTGACGAATCCGTATTTCTCCTGGCAGTCGCAGCAGGCTCGCCGAATAGTGATGGTTGTTGATAATTCGGCCAGTATGCGTGCCACGGATGTCCGTCCAACTCGACTTGATGCGGCCAAAGAAGCGGCCGCTGAAATCATTGATGGACTTCGGTTTCAGGATGAACTGTCAATCATCCTTGGCGGGGAATCACCGGAAGTCGTGGCCAGCCTGACAGGACACAGTCCAACTTTGCACGAAGCGTTGCGAAGCATTGTTTTTTCCGACGGCCCTACATCTTTGCAGCCGGCCATTGAACTCGCTCGCAAACTGATCGGCAGCCACTCGCATGGTGAGATCATTGTTTTCACCGATGGCTGCGTTGATGATGCAGCTAAGTCGGTTGAGCTGTCGCCGGCCGATGGTCGCTTGCCAAAGGAAGAGGCAGACGACAAAACAGTTGGTGATCAAACGGCGAAAAAAATGGAGCCAGTGGTCGAGTATCGATTGTTCTCGACCGACGCGCCGAACGTCGGGATCACTCAGTTTCAGGTTCGGAGAAGCCTTGCCGATGCGCTTGGTTATGAAACATTGGTGTCCGTTAAGAATGCGTCTTCGGTCGCGGTCAGTTGTCGCATCGAATTGACTCTGGATGATATTCCGATCGATGTGCTGCCGCTGAATCTTCAGCCCGAGGAGCTGTGGACTCGAACTCTGGAGAAAACATCGTTCGAGGGTGGAGTCGTCCATGCCGCATTGACGCAGATTCAGTCTGGAAAAACCGTCGAGCCGCTTTCAACTTTGCCAGCCACGGCAAGCCTCGACGACCCGGAGCAGAACGAGTCTGCAGCCGGGTTGCTCAACAGTGATGGACTTCAAACAGACAACAATGCCTGGTCCATTCTCCCGGCACGAATGATTCAGAAGGTTTTAATCGTCACAACAGGGAATCTGTTTCTGGAGAAGGTCTTTGAAGCGAATCCACTGGTCGAAGTCAGTGTCGTTTCTGAGTTTCCCTCGACGTGGCCGGAGGATT
>CAIJTV010000926.1:0-2448 GCA_903823635.1 uncultured Planctomycetaceae bacterium | reverse complement strand
CTACACGACGCTCTTCCGATCTGAATGACACTTATCTGCCGGAAATCCGAGGCCTGATTTATGCGTCTGGCGACATCACACTGGCTGGAGATCTTCGAATCAAAGGGTCTGTGATTTCCGGCGATGACATGACGATTCAGCAACGAGCAACTTTGGGCTTTGCACCGGAATACCTCACGGTGCCTCGTCAGGCGACTCATGCGACGAAGTCGTTTCTCCGTGAGACCACCGGGGTGACTCGTTCGTTTGATTGAACTTCCTCGAAAAAACAGATCATCACACGTACATTTGCCCCACAGCCAGTAAACAAATCAGCCCCTGTTGTGCTGAAACCGCTCAAATGTATATGTTCCGCCTCGTCGGCGTGGAATTTCAGCGTCCTTGCTGAGGAAAAACGCAGGCCAATTTTGACGCGGTTTTTTCAATAATCCGCGCCGGTCGTGAACTCCAGGGATTCGAAACACCGTGACAGAAATCGCTCAGCAAAGACTCGGACTGTTTGAAGCCTACGGCGTTGAACTGGAATACATGATTGTGTCCAAGGACAATCTGGATGTCCTGCCAGCCTGCGACCGTTTGATCGAAGCCGAATGCGGAAAGATCGAATCAGAAATTGAACGAGGTCGCATCGCCTGGTCCAATGAACTGGTCCTCCATGTCGTTGAATTGAAAACCGCTGCGCCGGCTCCTTCGCTGACGGGTCTGTTCAATGAATTCCAAAGCCAGATTCGGCAGATCAACAAGCAACTGCAATCGCTCAACGGAATGCTGATGCCATCGGCGATGCATCCGTGGATGGATCCGTTTCGAGAAATGCGTTTATGGCCGCACGACTACAGCGCGGTGTATGAAGCGTTCAATCGCATCTTTGATTGTCGAGGGCACGGCTGGGCCAACTTGCAGAGCGTGCACTTGAACTTGCCCTTCGCGAATGATGCCGAGTTCGGTCGACTGCATGCGGCCGTGCGTTTGATTCTTCCGTTGCTGCCCGCGATCGCTGCGGCATCGCCAGTTGTTGAAGGTCGCCTGACCGGTCGCATGGATAATCGTCTCAACGTTTATCGCACCAATTCCAAACGCATCCCCATGGTTGCTGGCAAAGTCATTCCGGAGCGTGCCTTCAGCGAAGCAGAATATCATCGGCAGATTTTTGATCCGCTATTCCGCGAGATCGCGCCACATGATCCTGAGGGTGTGTTGCAGGATGAGTTTCTGAATGCACGTGGAGCGATTGCTCGGTTCGGTCGCGGTTCGATTGAAATTCGCGTCATCGATATTCAGGAGTGCCCTGCGGCGGACCTTGCTGTGCTGCAGGTGACCGCCGCCGTGCTACAGGCAATGACGGATGAAAAATGGAGTTCTCTGGAAGATCAACAGGCCGTCGAGATTGAACCGTTGCATGCTGTGCTGCTGGATTCAATCGACAAGGCGGAACTCGCCACGATCAACAATCCGGAACTCCTGCGACTGTTCGGCTACACGCGAGCAAGTTCCTGCAGTCTGCAGGAATTGTGGCGACATCTGTATCAGCAGACGAATCCAAAGATGGACGCGGAAACTCAGCGTGCCTTTGAGAACATTCTCGAACACGGGCCGCTGGCGCGTAGAATTCAGCAACGGCTGTCGCGAGATTCGTCGATGATCCAGATCACCGAAGTCGCGTGCCAGCTTTGCGACTGCCTCGCCGCTGGCCATCAGTTTGGAGTGAAACGGCGTTAAGGGCGACACTTTGGACAACTATTGATACGCAGGTCCTTAGCCAGTATTGCTCGCGGGCCGTTCATTCATAAATTCGCGACAGGGCATCCGCCGGCTCAGATTCCTGATGAATTGGGTGATCTGCCCTGACCCTTTCTGCGTTTAGGGTACTTCGGAAGTTTCTCTTCCGCCCCTTCGCCGCGTAGCATTGCGGTTTACCAATCTTCACCAGGAGCTTGTTTGATGCTGCGACATCTGGCCGCGTTCCTTGTCACACTGCTTGTTGCGACGACGACTTCCACAGCCGCCGAGATTTCTCTGGATCGCCCCGGGGATCGGGAGTTCGTTCGTGACAATGCGAACATGCTGACCGAGCCGGACAAAGCTGAGATTGTTGCGATCTGCGATAAATTGCTCACCGATAAAGCAACGCCGATTATTGTGATCACGATTGATCGAATGAGTAATCATGGCGGCAACGGCATGCGGATCGAGACGTTTGCGAGGCTGCTGTTCGATCAATGGGAGATTGGTCAGGCAGAACTCAATGGCCAGTTGTGGAATACCGGAATTCTGGTGCTCGTCAGCAAAGGCGACCGGAAAGCTCGCATTGAACTGGGAGCAGGCTGGCATCGTGACAAGGATCAGTTTTGTAAGAGCATCATGGATGATCAGATCATCCCTCAGTTTAAGCGTCAGGATTTTTCGGGAGGCATTAAGGCCGGCGTCGTTGCATTGGACGCGATGGCT
>CAIJTV010000925.1:0-6513 GCA_903823635.1 uncultured Planctomycetaceae bacterium | reverse complement strand
GCGTACATTGTCCTTATTTACTTCTTTTGCTATTTTTGGAC
This sequence comes from uncultured Planctomycetaceae bacterium, assembly GCA_903823635.1. Lineage (GTDB taxonomy): Bacteria > Planctomycetota > Planctomycetia > Planctomycetales > Planctomycetaceae > SXXK01. Next base: position 6,472 of record CAIJTV010000925.1, on the reverse strand, counting down.
TGCGATTACTTTCAATCCAAAGGAAATGGCGGAGAATTTGAAGGACAACGGGAGTTTCATTCCCGGTTATCGTCCGGGCGCGCGAACGGCGAGTCACTTGGAGCAGGTTATGCTGCGTATCACCTATGTTGGTGCTGCGTTCTTGGCTGTGATCGCCGTGATTCCCACAATTGTTTCGAATACCGTTACTCAGGACTTCGTTACGGCTAGTTTCTTTGGCGGTACGGGTCTGTTGATTATTGTTTCAGTGGCGCTGGACCTTGTGCAGAAAATTGACTCTCACTTGGTGATGCGGAATTATCCTGGTTTGCTGGATTCAGACAAGTAGCGTACTGCTGCTTGAAGAGTGGTGATGCGATGAAGGTTCGTTCAAGCGTTAAGCGCATTTGTGATGCCTGCAAGTTGGTGCGACGTCAGGGCAAGATTTTTGTCATCTGTTCGTCGAACCCGCGACATAAGCAGCGTCAGGGCTGATTGATTGATTTATTGAGTGGTTGTGGAGATTTGAAATGCCCCGCGTGCTTGGTGTCGACATTCCGAACAATAAGCCAACGTATGTTTCGTTGAGCTATTTGTATGGGATTGGTCCTTTCTTGGCGATTCAGATTTGCTACGAGCTGGGTGTGGATCCCCATGTTCGAGCAGGCGAGTTGAGCGAAGATGAAGTGAGTCGGATTACGACGCACTTGGACAAGAACTACACGGTTGAAGGTCCGCTGCGGCGTAAAATTCAGCAAGATATTGGGCGGCTGCGAGAGATTCAGTGTTATCGCGGGGTTCGGCATCGTAAGGGGCTTCCTGTTCGCGGGCAGCGAACTAAGACGAATGCTAGAACTCGTAAGGGCCGTAAGAAGACGGTTGCGGGGAAAAAGGGCGTCAAGGATATGAAGCACTAAGCTTGTTGCGGTCAATGGTTCGTTTGTTAGTGAGATAAAAGCGTGGCGAAAGTTAAGAAGAAAAAAGTCCGTCGTAATGTGAATAAGGGCGTCGTCTACATTAAGGCGACGTTCAACAACACGATTGTTACGATGACAGACGCTGCGGGCGATGTGCTTTGCTGGGCGACTGCTGGAACCGTTGGGTTCAAGGGCTCGCGAAAGAGTACTCCCTTCGCGGCTCAGCGAGCGGCTGAGATCGTAGCCGAAAAGGCTTCGAAGGTTGGAGTTCGCGAGGTTGAGGTTCGAGTCAAAGGGCCCGGTGCGGGCCGTGAGAGTGCTATTACCGGACTGCAGGCGTCCGGAATGGCGATCAGGTCAATTGAAGACATAACTCCTCTGCCTCACAATGGTTGCAGGCCGCCAAAGCGCCGGCGCGTTTGATTGGCATTGTTTGGTTTCGGTGTTAAGAGTTTTGGGGGCGGTTATGAGAATTCGTTGGCGTGGTCTTGAGTTGCCGAGTCGGGTTGCAGTTGATCGCGAGACACGCACCGGTTATTACGGCAAGTTTGTCGCTGAGCCGTTTGAGCGTGGTTTTGGGTCAACAGTCGGGACAAGTTTGCGTCGGATTTTGTTGTCGAGCCTTGAGGGCTCCGCTGTGACGCGAGCCAAGATCCAGGGCATTCAGCACGAGTTTACGACCATTCCGGGTGTCGTTGAGGATGTTACCGACATCTGTTTGAATCTGAAGTCGCTGGTTGTGAAGAATCACAGTGCATCGAGCAAGACGCTTCGGATTGAGAAGCACACTCGGGGCGTGGTGACTGGTGCGGATGTGATTTGCGACGATCAGGTGGAAGTGATCAATAAGGATCTTGTCATCGCGACAATGACGGATGATGTTCCGTTTCATGTTGAGATGACCGTGGAGAATGGTCGCGGCTACGTGCCAGCTTACGAGCAATATCAACATGAGCCGGAGGTTGGTATTATTCCCTTGGACGCAGCCTTTTCCCCGGTGTCACGTGTTCGCCACTTGATCGAAGAGACTCGAGTTGGTCAGCGTACTAACTATGACAAGTTGAATCTGGAGATCTGGACGAACGGTACTATTACTCCGGATATGGCTTTGGTAGAAGCTGCTAAGATTTTGCGTAAGCATCTGAATTGCTTTATTACGTTTCGTGAACCTGGTCCTGAGGCTGGTCCTGAAGGCGGGTTGCGAGGGATGATGGAAGCAACGGGTTATTCTCCGGTCGATATGGAACTGGAAGAGAAGCTCAATAAGAGTTTGGCCGAGTTGAATTTGTCGGTACGTGCGACGAATTGCCTTGAATCGGTGGGTATTAATACTGTCCGAGACCTCGTGGTGAGGACAGAGGATGAGTTGCTTCAGGTTAGAAACTTCGGCGAGACGACACTTGAAGAAGTTCGTGAACGCCTTGGTGGTATCGATCTGCGGTTGGGAATGCGATTGCCGAATCAGCAGTTGAAGTAGTTTGAGAATTAGTGGGTTGGTTCGGGGCGCCTCGGACAGCGTTTGGTTCATAGTGCTATTTTTGGGTGAGTGTCTGATATGAGACACCTTGTAGCGGGTCGAAAGCTTGGTCGTAATGCATCTCATCGCAAGGCGATGTTTCGCAATATGGCTGTTAGTCTGATAAAGACGGTTCGTATCCTGGAAGGCGAGCCGGGGCAGCCAAAGGTTGCTGGGCGAATCGTGACAACAGTTCCGAAAGCCAAGGAGCTGCGTCCGATGATCGAGAAGCTTGTTACCTTGGCCCGAAAAGCTCGGAAGATTTCGCAGGATGCTGTCCAGTTTCAGACCGACGCTGAGCGTGGGTCTGATGCGTGGAAAGCTTGGCGCGACTCCGAGAAAGGAAAGAATTGGGTGATCGCCACAGCTCCGGCGTTGACCATGCGTCGACGTGCGTTCGCAGACCTTCGCGATGATTCGGCCGTTGAGATTCTGTTCGACGATCTCGCGGCTCGGTTTCAGGATCGTACTGGCGGTTACACTCGGGTGGTTCGGTTAGCCCGGGTTCGCCTCGGCGATGCTGGCGAACAGGCACTGATTGAGTTTGTGGGTACCAATGACCGGGTTAAATCTCGGAAACGCAAGGCTCCTGTCGTGGAAGCCGCTGCGACTTAGTCTGTTTGAATCTGATAGTGGTAAAAGAAACCCTCGCTTTTTAGCGAGGGTTTTTTATTGGTTGTGGTTGATATTGCCGAGCTTGAAGTTCGGACGTAATCTCATCAGGTACTCTCTCGGCGAACCGTTGAGCCACTGGAACATTGTTTGATTATTGATGGATTGGCCTGAGTGCTTTGGAAGTTGAAGAGCTTTGGTCTCGTGTTTCAGGTGCAATGATTGCATGCCTTGATATCCGAAGGATCGGACTTGTGGCGCAGTACTTTGATTTTTGTCGGGCAATGACCCTGTTGTGCGAGGATATCTGCGCTCGGCATCCGGAATTCTTGCACGTAAGGATGTCGCATGTTCCAGTGACTTTCTCACAGACTCGTTCGCCTGTGGAATGGGGTGTTCAGGCCCGCTTGACGCCGCTCCGGTTTGAGGGTGGCTCACCTGTCGAGCGCCGCAAGGGGCGACTTTGGACCGTTCAGAGGGTCTGCCATAAGGGCAATGAAGCGCTGTACATCCTGACTTTTCTATTGCCTCGTTTTCTGAACCTGTCGTTTGACGAGAAGTTGATCACGATTTTTCATGAGCTGTACCACATCAGCCCGGACTTCAACGGGGACATTCGGCGGTTCAGTGGATCGTGTTATATGCATACGGGTAGTCAGAAGAGTTACGACCGTCAGATGGCGGTGTACTCGAAGGAGTACCTGCGGATGGGTGTTTCTGAAGAGTTGATCAGATTTTTGAAGCTCGATTTTGGGACACTCCAGAGGCAATGTGGGGACGTTGTGGGCCTCCGAATCGCAATACCGCGGTTGATCCCTTTGGAGAAGGTTGCCTGATGGAATTGAACTGCAGTGTCCTGTGTGTGAACGTACTTTGAGCGAGAGTAACCTGCTATGGAGATTGATACGGCAACTACTCGCGCGTCTTCGATCTACCAGCATTTGATCCGAGTGATTGCACCAAGGCCAATTGCGTGGGTTTCAACGATCTCGCTCTCCGGAACAGCGAACCTCGCGCCGTTCAGTTTCTTTACCGGTGTTGGATCCAGGCCGCCGAGTGTATTGTTTTGTCCGGCCAATCGCCGCGATGGCAGTGCAAAAGATACTCTGGTCAATATCCTCGATACTCGCGAGTTTGTGGTCAATGTCGTTCCCTTTCGGCTGGCCGAGGCGATGAATCTGAGTTCGACGGAGCTTCCTCCCGAAGAGTCGGAGTTCGAGCTGACGGGGCTTCAGATCTCCGAATCGAAGGTTGTTAAGCCGCCCGGAGTGAGCCTGTCACCAGTTCGAATGGAGTGTCAGTTGATGCATCATCTGGAACTGGATGGCGGACCGGGTGGCGCCAACATTGTCGTTGGGCGGATTGCGCATCTCCATCTGGATGAGAGTGTGCTTGATTCTGCGGGCTATGCCGATCCAGAGTTACTGGATCTGATTGGTCGGCTCGGCGGAGCGTCCTATTGTCGCACAACCGACCTGTTTGACCTGCTTCGACCATCACCATGATTCGTGTCGGCTCAGGTGTCCGGTTTCTTGTCGGGCTTCGCGCGGCTTCATCAACTGTTGTCCGTGATCCATTGCATGTGACACTTGTCCCTCGCACGCAGTTCTTTAGTTGCGGACGCATGTCTTGTCGACGAACAATTCGACGAGTTCGTTTGGGCTTGCGATCATTCGCGACACTTGCTGACACGCCAGCTTCGTGCTTGAACATGTTGTCCAGACGAACGACAAACAGCGATTCACGATTAATGAAACCAGTCCGCGAATTCGAGCGAACCGGGGTCATTCGGTTGATGTGGATTTAGCCTACGAGCTGGCTGATCCGCCAGCCATTCTGCTTCGCAGGACGCCTCTCAGCGCAGTCGCGGCGATTCGTGAAGGCGGTCTTCAAAAAATGAGTCGCCGTCGTGTGCATCTTCACTGCGACAGCCGCACTGCTTTAGCCGTCGGGACTCGAAGAGGAACGCCGGTCCTGCTGAAAGTACGAGCCTATGAGATGGTCCATAAAGGAGAGATGGTCCATGAAGGATTCGTGTTCTTTGTGACCGTCAATGCAGTGTGGCTTACGTGAGTAGCCGGTCATCAGGCTTTGCGTGAAATTGCTCTCTTGTCGCCTGCGACGCCAGCAACTCCCGGCTGTGTCGCAGGTCGCTGAGGACGCGAGGCATGTAAAGCGTCTGAGTGATCAGAGGTTCGTCCGGCATAAAGCCCGGAAGTGAATCGGCATACTGAGAAAGATCCTGGGGGGAAATCGCCCAGCCTTCGACAGTGGCCCAGCCGAAGACAATGGTCAGGTTGCGTCCTTCGCGATGCACGTGCAGCCATCGCGTGTATTCGTCGGAAAAATCAAAGGGCAGGAACAGCGTATGTCCGTCGTTGAGGGCCGTCAGCATGCGAATCCATTCCGTCACAAGCTGCATCGTCCCGGTGGCCGGACGAAATTCGTGGTTCTCGCTGTTCGGCTGCAGGCCAAGATAATAGCTTTCCCCCGCGCGGGATTCAGAACCGACCTGAACGGCAATCTGATTGTCGGCATTTAAACTGACTGATACGTTCCGCATTGAGATATCCGATTTGTTCCGCATTGGCTGGAAGCAGTCGCCTGCGGCCACCATCAATTGAGTTAATTTTTACTGACCAGGGAACCCACATGGTACGCGTTTTGTGTACGGCGTTGAATGGAGAGAGCGGCCCCCACTTTCAGATGTTGGCAGATGCCGGCCACGAGTGTCACGTTCCGGACCGGTCGCGTGATCTCTGGAACAACGATGTTCTGATCGACACGCTCAAGGGATATGACGCCGTTATCGCTGGTTCTGAACCTTATCCTCCCAATGTTATCGCTGCAATTCCTCATGTTCGAGTCCTGGCTCGAGCTGGTGTTGGTTTCGATGCGATTAATCTCAAGGCTTGCGATGAGGCCGGGATTGTCGTCGCCACGACGCCAGGGTGTAACCATCATTCTGTGGCTGAGCATGCTATCGCCATGCTGATGGCGCTGGGACGCGGTTTTCCGGCACTCGATCAGGAAGTGCGACGCGGTGAATGGAAGCGAATTCCTTATCCGCGAATTTCCGAATGCACTCTCGGTCTCGTGGGTCTGGGCCGCATCGGTCAGGCGACTGCAACTCGCGCAATTGGGCTGGGAATGAAAGTCGTCAGCTACGATCCCTACGCGCCGGCTGACTTCGTGAAGAAGCATGGGATTACCATGATGTCGCTGGAAGATCTGTTCCGGCAGTCGGATTTCATTTCGCTGCATTCTCCGGCGACTCCGGAGACAAAACACATGATCAACGAGAAGTCGATTGCTTTAATGAAGCCATCCGTCGTCATCATCAATACGGCTCGCGGTCCGCTCATTGATGAGCCGGGCCTTATCAAAGCCTTGCAGACTGGAAGAGTTCGTGCTGCTGGCCTGGATGTGTTTGAAACAGAACCATTGC
>CAIJTV010000924.1:0-14898 GCA_903823635.1 uncultured Planctomycetaceae bacterium | reverse complement strand
TCAACGCGGAGAGGCTCACCGTTTTACGACAGCTGTCTCGCGTTGTGATTCCATGACTTCGTCTTCGTCACGATCTTCCGCGTACATGTGAGCGGGGATCTTGGGGCCTCGCATGACTTCCGACGTGACCTGTTCGATACGCAGCAATTGTTCGCCCAGAGTATTGATGCGGCGAGAAACATCGTCATTGTTTTGCTCGATGCCACCGGAGACCAGATTGATCACGCCGAGGAATAGCAGCATCTGAGCAACGGTCGTTACCAGCCAGCCGGTTGGAGTAATCTCGGAGTAACCTCCGAAGTGGCCGTAGATCACCATCGCCGTGCCAACCGTAAGACCAAGCACGCCAAGGTATGCGAGGAACTGACCAGTCATGCTGGTCAGATTGGAACGCTTCGGCGCGCTGACTTCGAAGTGTGGTCCACGGAGCTGAGATTCGTGAGCTTCATCAATGTATCGCTGGTGAGGACGACCATGAGTGCGTGAACGCTGGTCGGCGGTGTCCGTAACATCATCGACCGATTCTGCTTTATCGATTCGGAACCGCTTTCCGGGCATCGGCGAATTGGAAACGATTTTCGTTTCCGGAGCCACGGACGATGGCAGCGAAGTCACCGGCTCCTTTTCCTGAGGAGTTGCAGCATTGCCACCGGTCTGGTCGAGTCTAAGTTTTCGAGTCACGGCTTCTGATCCTGCTGAACTTTCGGAAACGGGGCGTTCGAGCTGAAAACGGCGATGCAATGGCGGTCGACGAATGGCAGAGCGCTGAGTCTTATTCGTCGTCTCAGCGTTCGTTTGTTTGGTATCGTTGGCAGATTCTGCCGATTTGAATTCAAGGGTCGCCGGTTCCTCGCGAACCGACGCCAGTGACATCAAAACCGGTAAAACGGTCTGGGAAACTTCTGCTGATGCCGCAAACTGTGCCGCAGCCTCAACGACGGAGGCCCCAGCAGAACTGCGGGTTTCCCTGAATGCAGATTCAGAAGTCTCCTTCGAGTACTCCTCCTGCGCAAGATCTGCATAGAGATTTTCCAGATGAGACAAGTCGTCGACCGGAGCGCGGGCGATAGGCTCGTCCTGATCTTCCTGCTGAACAAATCCACCAGTTGACAGACGAGTCTCTGCGGACTGAATCTCTTCAGTCTCATCGACTTCGAACTGTGAAGCGTCGGACTCGTCGAGATGCTCATCGGCGACCATCGACGCATCGGGTTCGACGTCCTGCTTCAGGGTGACGTCATCGTTGACGGTTTCAGCTTCTGTCGCCTCGATTTCATTCGCAACGTCGGCAACGTCTTCAGCTTCAAGAGCGGTTTCAACCACTCGAGCTTCAGCAACTTGAACTTCCGCTGGCTCAGCCGTTGGTACCGGCGACCTCTTTGCGACAGGTTCCGCATCGGGAAAGATCAGGTTGGTTGAAGACTGTGGATTCGTTCGCTGCGAACCGGGCAGTGGACGTTCAGAAACGCCTGCCAAGAGAGCTGGAGCCACAAAAGCTGACGGCGTTGATTGTGGTGGACCCTGCGGAATCACATTGGCAACCAGCGGAGCAGGTGAAACCAATAGATCCCAAATGAGTTGTTCTTTACGCCCCGCTGATTTTGGATTTGCCGGCACACCGACAAACTCACGCGTCAGCTCCAGCAGTTCTCGCGGCACACGTAAACTCGCTGGCATTGGCAGTAGCGGGTTCGTTACTCGTTCCGCAGCAGATTCGCGAATCGCCGCCGATTCATTCGGTGAAACGATTTCCGGCCGTGCTGGTGATTCAGGTTCTGTCACCGGAGCCGCCGGTTTGCCCAGCGGAATGTTTAACAGAGGGGCTCGATCCTGCTGTTTGAAGGTGGTCAGAGGAGCAGTCGTGCTGATCCGTTCAAAGAGATCTGAAGACTGCCAGCGTTCCAGAATCTCATAAGCACGGCGTATATCGTCGGTCTGCCGAGTGCTGGTGGTGAGCGCGCGACCGCACAGAGGACACGCCGATCCGGCGGCCTTGACGTCAACTTCCCTGTGACAATCGCGGCACCACATGAGTCTGGTTTCTTACGCTGGAGGGTTCCTGCCCGCCATTTAAGTTTTACAACACGCGGTTTTTACCGGTTATCCGGCAAAACGGACAAGGTCAATCGGAGCAGCAGTTTTTGCCGGTTGCGGCCGTTGCTGCGTATGAACAGGTTGCGGAAGGCGAGTTTCTACGCCAGAATCCCATTGGTGAGCGAGAAATTCAGCGACGTCCTGCAATTTATGCCCGGAGGAAAAGATTATGCTCACGATTCACGGAGCACCTCGATCCGCATGCGACGGTCTAAGCCGTCGTCAGATTCTGCAGGCTGGCGGAGCAGGACTCTTCGGTCTCTCGCTGCCTCAGATTCTGGCCTCGGAAGCCCTGATGTCCGGGCAGGCTCCGAAAGTGAAGAACGTCATTTTCCTGCTGCTCTTTGGCGGCCCCAGTCAACTGGAAACGTTTGACCTGAAGCCGGAAGCTCCGGACCAGATTCGTGGCCCGTTTCGCCCGATCGCCAGCAAGACGCCAGGATTGCTGATCGGAGAACACCTGCCGAAGATGGCAGCGATCTCTGACAAGTACCGAGTCATCCGTTCGATGTCGCATTCGCTGAATGATCACAGCGGCGGCGGACATTATATCCAGACCGGGCGTCGCTGGCATGTTCCAATCGGTGGAGGATTCTCTCCAACGCCGAAAGACTGGCCATCGATGGGATCGATCGTTGACTATGTCGATCAGCAGACGATGGGATTGTCCAACCCGATGCCCTCGTACATGGTACTCCCGAATTCTCTGGGAGCCCTGCAGGAGAAAGGTCAGTATCCTCGTCCTGGCGAACATGCCGGATGGATGGGACCACGATACAACCCCCTGACAACTCAGATCCACAAGCGAACGATCGACGACAATCCGTACTGGAGAACCTGCACCGACGAAGAACTGGCATTTCAGATCGCGGATATGACGACACCCGAAGGTGTGTCGATGGATCGATTGGATCGTCGTCGTTCATTGCTTGATCAGTTCGATGTAAGTCGTCGCCAACTGGATCAGTTCACCGCCGCCAGTTACGACCCGTTTCGAGAAAAGGCATTTTCTCTGATGACCTCTGAGCGGACTCGCAACGCGCTGAACATCAAAGCAGAACCGGCAGAGGTTCGTGATCGCTACGGTCGACACCTGTTCGGTCAGTCAACCTTGATGGCTCGCCGTTTGATCGAAGCTGGTGTTCGTTATGTGACCGTCCACTATGACTGCGTCGATGGTTATAGCTGGGATTCGCACCGAAATAGTGATGATGTCAAAAAGAACCTGCTGCCAACGTTTGATCAAGGCTGTTCGGCTTTGTTGAGCGATCTTGATGAACGCGGTTTGCTGGATGAAACGCTGGTGATTGCGACCGGAGAAATGGGACGAACTCCGAAAGCCAACGCAAACTGGGGACGCGATCACTGGAGCACTCTGTTTTCGACCGTGATTGCTGGCGGAGGAATTCCGGGCGGTACACTTTACGGTGCTTCTGACAAGGATGCCGCATATTCGCTGGACACTCCCGTGAGCCCCGAAGATCTCGCGGCGACTGTTTATTATGCTCTTGGCATCGATCCCGACATTCGCGTCACGAACTCCGAAAATCGGCCGATCCCGATCGTCGAGAACGGACATCCAGTGACAGAATTGTGGAGCTGAGGAACCGTCCAGAAACAACATCCGGCCTTTAGCTTCGCGAGAAATCACAACCCGAAACGTCAGTGAGGGATTTTTCAATCCAGGCTCCGATCCCTCGCTTACGCTTCGGGTTGTGATTTACGCCACGAAACTTGATATCGGATGATTCTTTAGTGGTGTCGCGTTTGGAGTGCCACGCTGGGTGAGACGTGCAAACATTTTTGGATCGGGGTTGCCTGATTGATCGGCAGGCGCAAGGCTCCCGGTCCTGCATTACTCACGGCAACAGGATAACCATGGGAACGATTCGCGTGGACATCCCGTTTCACCTGCAGAGCCTTGCGAGGTGAGGTCCGGAGGTTCTGCTGGAAGTCTTGAGCCCTGTCACGATCGACACTCTGATCGACACTGTTGAGCAGTGCTATCCGATGCTCTGTGGTACCATACGCGACCACATCACGAAAAAGCGACGAGCCTTCCTTCGCTATTTTGGCTGCCCGCTGGATCTGTCTTTTTGAGATACCGCCGCACCGCTTCCGGAGCTCATTGTCGCCGGGACAGAACCCGTCATCATCTGGGGCTCATTGAGCGGGGGCTGAGACGACAGATGCTGTTTCTCACCAATGTGCTCCTTTTGCCCTGCAAGTGGCCTCGCCCTGGAAATCTTCGTTCCTGACCAGGCTGCGTCCAAAAACGGAATAGGCCCCAATCCATCCTGCGCACCGATCTGTGTTCATTGGGCCCGACTGCGAAAACACTGCCCTTGTTGAGGAAATCCTCACAACGGGTTCGGGGTGAATTGAATGGGATCGCGGATGCAGATAGATTCGCCCGAGAGGCAGGAAAATGACAATCGAGAGCGAAATGGCGTCTGATGGTACTCAATAATCTTCCTGTAAGCGGGCCGTGGGGTGAGCGGCACCTGCTGGGGTTGGAACGATTGTCGGCCGAGCAGCTGACGACGGTTCTGGATCTCGCGGAGCATTATGATCGAGTCACCCTCGGCGGAACCCAGCGACTGGACGTGCTGAAAGGCATCGTCGTTGCCAATCTGTTCTTCGAAAACTCCACAAGAACTCGCACCAGTTTCAGCCTTGCCGCTCGCCGACTTGGCGCGGATACGGTCGACTTTACGGCCAGTTCCAGCAGCCTGTCCAAAGGTGAGACATTCATCGACACTGCGCTGACGATTGAGGCAATGGGAGTCGACATGGTGGTCTGTCGCCATCGAACTCCCGGGGCTCCTCATCTATTGGCTCGTCATCTGAAAGCCAGTGTCCTGAACGCTGGTGATGGAACGCACGAGCATCCAACACAGGGCTTGCTGGACATTTACACGATCCGAAAAGCGCGGGGACGAATCTCGGGACTGACGGTGGCACTCGTCGGCGATATTCGACACAGCCGAGTCGCCCGTTCGAATATCCATGGACTGGTTAAGTTGGGTGCTCGAGTCATCGTTTGCGGACCGGCGACGTTGATCCCCAGCGACATTACTCAAATGGGTGTCGAGATTGCATATAGTCTGGATGAGATCCTGCCAGAAGTGGATTGCGTGAACCTGCTGCGAGTTCAGTTTGAACGTCAGCGCGGGGCATTCTTTCCTTCAATTCCGGAGTATGCCAATCTGTTCGGGATGAATGGCGACAGAATTCGTCGGGGGAAAAGTGATCTACTGGTGTTGGCTCCCGGACCAATCAATCGAGGTGTGGAGCTGACTCCGGATGTCGCTGATGGGCCGCATTCCCTCATCTTAAATCAAGTCTCGAATGGACTGCTGGTGCGCATGGCTTGTCTGACACTGTTGACACAGGAACGCCGACGCCTGCAGGGAGGTGAGGCATGAGCCGAAAACTGATTCGCGGCGGACGAGTAATTGATCCGGCGAATGGTATTGATGCCATCGCAGACGTCTGGATTCAGGACGGTCGCATTGATGCCATCACCAGTGTTCGCGAAGAATCCGATGCCGAAATAGACTGGCGTGATACGGAAATCATCAACGCGTCCGGCAAGATTGTCTGTCCAGGGTTTATCGATACCCATGTTTCTCTGCGAGAACCTGGTTACGAAGAAGATGAGTCAACGGCCACAGGAACAGCGGCGGCACTGGCAGGCGGATTCACAACGATCGCGGCTCAATCCGATACCCGTCCGGTCGTGGACAATCGATCGGCAGCTGAGTTTATCCGCTTACAGGCCGAGCGTGCTCGCAATTGCCGCGTTTATCCTTTGGGTGCAGTGACGAAGGAAAGTAAAGGCGAAGAGCTGGCTGAGATCGGCCAGTTGGTGCAGGGCGGTGCGATTGGTTTTTCCGACGCCAAGAGCCCCGTTGCAAATTCCGAAGTCATGCGGCGAGCGCTGGAATATACGCGGATGTTCAATCGTCCGATTCTGCACTTTGCCATGGTTCCGGAATTGTCCGAAGGCGGGGTGATCCATGAAGGATTCCAGGCGACTCGACTTGGTCTGCGAGGCATCCCGGCGGCAGCTCAGGATATCATGACCGGCCGCGATATCGCTCTGGCCGAACTGACAGGCGGCCGAGTTCACCTGATGTGTGTCACGACTGCCGATTCGGTTGAACGCATTCGCCGAGCACAGGCGGCTGGCATTGCGGTAACCGCCGATGTCACTCCTCATCATTTGCTTCTGACCGACGAGGTGATGGAATCGTTCGACACAATGTACAAGTGCAATCCTCCGCTGCGTTCCGCCGAGCATGTTCAGGCTCTGATCGCAGGATTAAAGGATGGCACTTTGTCCGCCATCACGGCCGATCATCAGCCACTGGCGTTTGAGAAAAAACAGGTCGAACTGGATATCGCTCCATTCGGTATCTGCGGAATCGAAACACTGCTTCCAGTCTGTATAAAAGCGCTGATTGAGCCGGGGCATTTAACGTGGTTGGAATTGATTTCACGGTTGACCGTTGGGCCGGCGGCCGTGCTTGGACTGAACCATGGGACGCTTTCAACTGGCCAACCGGCTGATGTGACAATTATCGATCCAGACGAACAGTGGACTGTGAAAGCGTCCGAGTTTCGTTCACGCAGTCGTAACACACCGTTCGATGGCAAAGTCTTCACCGGGCGAGTTGTGATGACTCTGGTTGATGGTGAGGTTCGTTATCAGAAAGGTGTTTAGGCCCTGCGTTTTGAAATTAGCCGGAACGCGTTAGCGTCCGGTTCTTGCCGTTCTGTCAAAATTAACCGGGTGCTAACGCACTCCGGCTGATCAAGACACAACGTGCTTCGATCATCCCGGCACTTTTTTTCCGTCATATTCTTCTCAACATTCTCCTTCTCAAAACAACCGACAATGCTCATTCCCCCGACGATGATTGAAGTAAAGCGTGCCAAGGGCAAAGGCCGTGGCGTTTATGCTCGAGTCTTGATACCGGCTGGAACCGTTTTTGAACGTGCGCCACTGCTGGTGATGTCGGAGAAAGAAGCGTTGGAAGGCGATCACGCCAACGTGCTGCCGGCCTATGTCTTTGAGTACGGCAAAGGCAAAGTCGCCCTCGCGTTGGGGTTTGGATCACTCTACAACCATTCCTATAGTCCCAATGCGCGGTATGACGACGCGGGCAATCAGGTTAAGGAATACCGGGCTCTGCGAGACATCGAACGCGGTGAAGAGATTACGATCAACTACAACGGAGCCGAAGACGTCATGGATCCAGTCGATTTCAATGTTGTTGAATCCTGAGCCTGTTAACGCGGACCTGAAGTCTGCGGATATTTGCGTGAGAGAACAGTAGTTCTCTTACAGCCCTAAAAACGTGGGTTGGACATTCTTGTCCGACCAGCCTGCGACGGGCAAGAATGCCCATTCTAACCCAAAATGAAGACTTGACGAAGTACCAGTGCCATGCCTGTTGATAAGTCCGGTTCACGAATTCGCCAGATGTTTGGAGAGATCGCGGGCCGGTATGACTTTATGAATCATTTCCTGTCGGCCGGTACCGATGTGTACTGGCGTTGGAGAACGGTCCGACTTGCTCAGCCGTTCAACTCATCGCCGATTCTGGATGTGTGCACAGGGACCGGCGATCTGGCCTTCGCGTTTCGTAAAAAACTGAACGGCACCGCGCCGGTTTACGCCACCGACTTTACGCATGGCATGCTGCGACTTGCAGAACAAAAACGATCAGATCGTGATGTTGTGTTTATGGAAGCCGACACCATGTCACTTCCGTTTCGATCTGACATGTTTCAGGTTGTGTCGGTCGCATTTGGTTTGCGCAATGTCTCCAGTACAATTGGTGGACTGAAGGAAATGACACGCGTATGTCAGCCCGGCGGTAAGGTTGTCGTGCTGGAGTTTTCTCTGCCTGACAACCGCCTTTTGAGCCGCATTTATCGATGGTACTTCCGAAATGTTTTGCCACGACTGGGTCAGTTGCTGGTCAGAAATCGCCAGGCGGCTTATGAGTATCTGCCTCAATCCGTCTCTGAATTTCCAAGCGGTTCTCAGCTTACGGGTTTGATGGAAGAAGCCGGACTTGTAAACACTTCTTATCACAAGTTAACAGGCGGAATTGCCACGGTGTATCTGGGCAACAAACCCTGAAAACCCCGTACATTCCTGTGTTCTGAATCAGCCCTGAAAAACCGTCCGACGATTTTTTTCACTCGTTGACACAGGGTGCGCGGCCCATTCATTCTCCATTCAACGTATCCGCTGTTTCGTTGATCAAGGAGAAGACCATGACACTATCCCGCCGCTTTACTCTTGCCATGGCGATCGTTGCACTGGCACTGTTCTTTGCTGAGGATGCAAAGTCGGATGAACCGAAGGTCATACCGCCGGTTCCTGATTCCATTTCAGTTATCCCCGACACTGATCCCGTTGTCGACGATCGAGGCCCTGCTGCTCCGATCGAAGTGGTCTCGATTCAGCAGCATCATGCGATGAGTGGTATTGTCTATGTCAGCCCCGCTGCTAAAACAGACTCCGCTGAATACCGTCGCATTTACAGTTCCATTCCGTTCAGCCGTGCTGAATACAAAGCCAACCCGAACTATCGTCATGACTCCACCATGGAAATCCTGACAGGGAATGCTCGCCACCAGACAGTGATCAATCACAACTTTGAACACAAAGAGCCTGTCAAGCGAATTCCTCAGCCAGCACGTCCATCACGAGTCCTGACACCGGTATCCGGATTCTTCATGTTCTCCCCGCTTTGGTACAACCGGCTCTGGTAGTATCGCTCAGAGGAAAACTCGTTGGCTCGGCATGTTCGATGGCCTTGAAAAAGTCAGCGAGAATGGTCGTACGGAACCATACGAACGTGAGCCTGAGACGCGAGCAGAGTCTTGTCGTCGAATCGGCTAGTGTCTCAGGCTCAGAAGTTCTTTGATGTTGCCGGGGAGAGCTCGGAGCCAACGAAACAGGGGCAAGCGTTCCGGCGAATTTGCGTGAAGAAATAAAGACATCTTGCTGTTAGACCGGCCTGCAACCGCTAAGGATGCTGGCCGGTTTTTTGTTTGAACTGGCCGAAATGGTGCGAAATAAATTGAGCATTGACTTGGGGAGGGTGATTTCCTGTCGGGGAAAACGTTACTCCGGCTTTTCGGAGGTTGAGGACTAAGATCAGTTGGTCCATCTGGAACGATTTCACCAATCCGGAAGATTGCATGGAGTGAAAGGTTTGGCAAGTTTTGTTGTTCTTCCGACACTACTGCGCAACATAACCTAGAGTTCCAGAGTGCGATGTCGTCGCGCAACATTATCCCCTGCTAAGAACACTTTTCGACCATCCCCGAAGATTCGAGATTGGGCGTAACTCCTGAGCCCGGCGCTGAATCTCAACAGGTCGTACGAGCGTGCTGCCAGTGTCAACATCGTCTTCTATCAACAGACATAGCGGAATCTCGCCAGAGTTTCTGACGCCGGCAATGCCTACGGACACCAGTGGTGTTCTGTTGCGCATGCTGGCATTGTCCGAAGATGCGCGGCGACAACAGGCCATGAGCGGCGAAAAGCAGATCATGCCCCGCAGCCTGATGACTCTGTTGCTGCGAACAATGAAACTGCAGGATTCAACAAGTCTGTTGCACGGCCAGCGCATTGCGGCTATCTCCAGCGGAGTAGCGAAGTTGCTGGGCTGGGACGACGATCAGAGAAGGCAACTGGAAGTTGCTGCTCTGCTGCATGACCTCGGAAAACTGGGCGTTCCGGAACACATTCTGAAGAAGCCTGGAAAGCTCAGCAGCGAAGAGTACGACTTCGTTCTGCTGCATCATCATGCCGCGGTCAATCTGCTGCAGGCTTTTCATACGGATCCGGCCGTTGTTTCGATGCTGTCCATGCTGCATCACGACTTCGACAGCGCTGGAATTAACGTACCGACTGCTGGAGCTTCGACCGATCTTCCGCTCGGGCCACGAATTCTGGCCGTCGCCGATGCCTTTGATTCACTCAGCTCACCCAAGCCATATCGCCGCGGGATGACTCATAAGGAAGCCATCAGCGTGCTGGAGGAAAAATCCGGCAGTCGCTACGACGGCAATATTATCCGAACTCTCAATCGTTGGTTTGAAGCCGAAGGTGATTCACTCTTCCGATTTGCGGACCCGTTTCAAGCCTCCGAAACGCGATTGGAAATGACGGATCAGCAGCGGAATGAAGCCGTCTTGCTGGCTCAGTTCATTAACGTACTTTATCAGTTTCAGGTGTTATACGACGGTTACTTTGTTCTCGACTCCAACGAAAACTACTGCATCTGGAGCGATGGAATGCCCAGTATGACAGGCCTTCCGCTGCAGAGTGTTCTTGGGCGCACATGGCAGCCTGTGGATGTGCAGCTGGCTTCGTTGACGGACGACAAGCCATCGCCGGAATCTCGCGATGAGACGATGGTGGGCCAGATGCTGAAGAATGGGCGTGCTCAGTTTGGCAGTCGCCTGTGCCGTGTCGGCGACACTCGGCATCTGAAAGTCGACGTCTACACAATGCCTATTCTGGCATCCAACGGATCAGTTCAGGGCACGGTGCAACTGCTACGAAACAAGAGTGGTGTTCGACGCCAAAGTCGTGAATATGTAGAACTAAAACTGGCGGCCACGCGAGACCCACTCACCGGCGTTGCGAATCGGGGTCAATTGGAAACGCAATTGCGCCATATGCTTGAGGAGTATCATTCCAACGAGGGAACTCGACCTCTCAGCACGATCTTTCTGGACGTCGATAAATTCAAACGTATCAACGACAGCTACGGTCATCAGGTGGGCGACCAGGTGCTTGTGGATATGACTCGGTTGCTGCAGCACGAAACGTATTCCGGCGAAATCATTGGTCGCTACGGTGGTGAAGAATTTGTCGTGCTGTGCCCTGACACCGATCTTGATGCCGCGGTACGACGAGCAGAACGTTTACGACACGCCATTCAGAAAAGTTCTATCGGCGGCATTAGTACTCTCACGGTGACATCGTCATTCGGCGTTTCGACAGCCAAGCTGGGCGACACTGTTCAGACTGTATTGGAGCGAGCAGACAACTGTCTGTATCGGGCTAAGGAAACAGGTCGAAATCGGACGTGCTGGGAAACAGAAGTCGTCGATGAGGCGGCCCTCAAAGCGGCCGCGGTTCAGGAACAGCAGCCTCAATTTGCTGAAAAAGACGGCTCATTTGAGTTCCGTGAGAAGATTGAAGTGTCCACATCGCTGGAACTCACCGCGATGAAACTTCAGGCATTCATTCGCGAATACAAAGGCGATGTGCTCAGTATGGATCATGGCAACATGAAGATCCGACTGGGTTCGCTGGGCTTTACGCGTCGCTGGGGCAGCACGACAGCCAAGCAGCCGATCGATGTCTGTATCTCGTTCGGCACAATGCGATCAGTCAGTCAGATTGACGGAAAGCCCAAGACCGTCCATCAGGTCTCTATTCTGGTCGTTCCCTATGGCAAGGTTTCCGAGGCCGAAGCTTTTGCGGGACGCTGCATGGTCATGATGCGAGATCTCCGAGCTTACCTGCTGGGCTCGTAACGCCATTGTGATGCAGACTACTTTTTCATGTACGCACCGATCACCACGATCACGCCGACGACAGCCACAATGACGGTGATCATTGAAGGGCCCTTCTGACCGCCGGAAAGAGCCTTTCCATCTGACACGTTGCAGATTGCTTGTTCCCAGTCAGATAAGTTCTCGGGCATATCCGTCGTAGCCAGAATCTCGTCTCCCGTTGACTCTGCAAGTAGGACTTGTCCGTCTTCGAAGTACTCTTCAGCGGCCTCTTCAAGGTTGACGATATCAATCTTTTCACGAACCTCGGCGGCCCGCAATGCCTGCAGGCTTTGAGTGTTTTCGTCACCTGATGTTCCCGTGGCAGCAGAAGTCTCTTCGTCCTGATTCTTCAGGAACTCGCCTCGCCACAGTCCTGTATCAAAGGCAAGGTCAGCTCGATCTGCGGCCAGCAGCGTTGCTCCCGAGACAGCGCCTGGAGGGGCGGCCTCGAGCGGCTGGGACTTCGTCAATATCAGAGTCGTCAGCGTCAACAGAACGGCACTGACACTACGGTGACGGAGCGACGAGCGAGTTGAGGAGAACATAGAGCGATCTCACGACAAAGATTGACACGGCGACGGTTCGAAGCAGGAATCTCCGAGACCTCATCAGCAATTTCCTGAGAAATGCAGGATCTGTGCCAGTGACGGGGGCCCCAGCTGTCTCAGGGGAAGCCCAGGCGTCGCAAATGAGCGATTGGGCCGGTTTACAATGCGTTCAGCCGTTGAATCAGATTCTTTTCCGACTGGCAATTTTTGCCGAAAGTGCCTCAAATCTGGGTTGTCTGCAGGGATCAGACGTTGCGAAAAATCAACCGGCTGCTTCGAAAACTCCCCTGACGGTACAACAGTTGCCTTTTCCTCGCAGATTGCCTGTTCCCTGCCGACTCGATCGCCAATCCCCCGCAATTTCTGTGTAGATCAGCGGGATTGACCGCTGTTCGGCAGATCCAATAGACTTGGCAGCCTTTGACTTACGACAAAACTGCCTACTTTCCGGTCCCACGGGAATCTTCTGCCTTTGTGGCAGAGCATTCGCCGGTTTGTCGGACCACAGATTCCACCTACTAGTTTCTCAGGACGATCACGAGACATGGAGTTTCTCGAAAAAGTCGGCGACTTCTTTAGCGCCACCGGCAACAAAATTGAGCGTGGAATCACGGCCCTTTTTGGCTCGTCCAACGAACGCCGCATGCGCAAGCTGGGGTTTTCTCGCGATCGTGATGGCAAGACGGTCATCATTCCGGGATCTCTGCTTGACCGGATTAACTCTCTGGAGCCGGAGTGGCAGAAGAAGACCGACGAAGATCTTAAGCAAACCGCCGCAAAGTTTCGCGCGCGTCTGCTGAATGGTGAAACGCTCGACGACCTGCTTCCGGAAGCATTTGCCGCAGTGCGTGAATCGGGACGTCGATTTCTGAAGATGCGCCATTACGAAGTGCAGATGATCGGCGGATACATTCTGCACAACGGCATGATCTCCGAAATGGTGACCGGGGAAGGCAAGACTCTGGTATCATCACTGCCCGCGTTCCTCAACGCGCTGTCCGGCAAAGTGCATGTCGTGACGGTGAATGATTATCTGGCCCAGCGCGATATGGAATGGATGGGGCCGATCCACCTGAATCTCGGCCTCACCGTTGGCGCGATTCAGTCCAATATGAGTTCGGGTGAACGACAGGTTCATTATGCCTGCGACATTACTTACGGCACCAGCAATCAGTTTGGCTTCGATTACCTGCGCGACAACATGAAGCCCACCAAGGACCAGCAGGTTCAAGGGCCGCTCGACTACGCCGTTGTGGACGAAATCGACAACATTCTGATCGATGAAGCGCGAACGCCGCTGATCATTTCCGGCCCGGCTCATGATAACCTCGAAAAGTACCCCAAAGCCGACGCGATCGCACGACAGCTTCGCAAAGACACCGACTTTGAAGTCAAAGAAAAAGAGCATACTTGCCATCTGACCGAAGAAGGCGTGCGACGAGCCGAACAGTTGGCTGGCGTTGAGAGTTTCTACACGGCCGGCAATATGGAATGGCCGCATCTGCTCGACAACGCTCTGAAGGCTCATCATCTCTACAAGCGTGACGTCAGCTATGTCGTGGAGAAAGGTGAAGTCGTCATCGTTGACGAAAACACAGGCCGAAAGATGGAAGGCCGTCAGTGGAGCGATGGACTGCATCAGGCCGTTGAAGCCAAAGAAGGCGTGAAGATCAAGGAAGAGTCGCAGACGTTTGCCACAATTACTCTGCAGAACTACTTCAAGCTTTACAAGAAGCTGGCCGGTATGACCGGTACCGCGATGACGGAGTCCGAAGAATTCCTCAAGATCTACAACCTCGATGTTGTGGCGATTCCGACCAACCGTCCGATGCAACGCATTAATTTTCCGGACAACATCTACGGAACCGAAAAAGAAAAATGGGATGCGGTCATTCAGGAGATTGCGGAAGTCCACGAAACCGGACGACCGATCCTGGTGGGAACGACATCGATTGAGTTGTCAGAAATGCTCAGCAATCGACTGGTTCGCAAAGGAATCCGTCATAACGTTCTGAACGCAAAGTTCCACGAGCGTGAAGCCGAGATCGTAGCTCAGGCCGGTCGAAAAGCAGCGGTCACAATCGCGACTAATATGGCGGGCCGCGGAACCGACATTATCCTCGGCGGTAACCCCGAACACCTGGCGTGGGAAGACCTGAGGACGCGTTACGGTTCACGCCTCGAAGTACCCAAGTCAGAGTGGGACGCTTTGACTCGCATGATCGCGGAGCGCGAAGGCATGATTACGGAGTCCAAAGTCGTTCAGGAACTTGGTGGTCTGCACGTCGTCGGGACGGAACGCCACGACTCACGCCGAATTGACCTGCAGTTGCGAGGTCGTGCAGGACGTCAGGGGGACCCGGGTTCCAGTCGCTTCTTTATCTCACTGGATGACAAGCTGATGCGTCTGTTTGCGGGTGATGCCGTGAAACGCATTATGCAGTGGGCTGGCCTCAAAGAAGGCGAACCAATTATCAGCTCGATGGTAACTCGCCGCATCGAAGGTGCTCAGAAGAAGCGTGAAGAGCAGCACTTCGATCAGCGTAAGAATCTGCTCGAGTATGACGAGGTCATGGACGAACAGCGTAAGCGAACTTATTCCTATCGCCAGCAGATCCTGGACGGTGTGGATTGTCGCAGCCTTCTACTGGCC
>CAIJTV010000923.1:0-12273 GCA_903823635.1 uncultured Planctomycetaceae bacterium | reverse complement strand
GGATTTCCGGCAGATAAGTGTCATTCATGCTGGTGTCTGTGCTGCCGTTTTCGTCCGGCGTACTACTGGGGTTAAGATTCACATTCAGCTCGCGCTCCGTCAATCCGAAGCGACTGAATGAAAGTACAAGATCGCCATCCACGACGAGTGCAGGCATGCCGGGTCTTGCGGGACGCCACTGGACGGGGCCATCGCCGACTCGCACGGTGCCCGTATTTCTGAGTACCAGAGTTCCCACAATCATGCAGTCGGAAATCGTGACATCGTTGCCGCCGCAATCCAGCACGTAGATCCCATTGGAATTCGACGTCACTGAAAACGGGTTGGTACCGGTCGAAACAACCGTACGATAGACGGCCTTTCCGGATGGGGCAGAGATTACTTTCATGCTCACGTTGTCAACCAGGAAATCCTGAGTGCCGGCCGAACCGGCTCCGTTGGTGCGGACTTTCAATTGAGCAGAGATCAGTCGGCCGTTCCACGTGGGCGTGACCGTCGTTGAGATCGTTTGGATGCCGGTGTAAAAATTGCCCGCATTGATCGATCCTGACGTCCAGCTGGCGGCCGCTGAAGTTCCCGATGTTGTGGTCACAATCAGAGACAGTTCGAATGTTGACGCTGATGATAAAGGCATGACGGCCGCCGATAACTGCGTTTGTAGGCCCTTCCTGATGATTCCCGTGACGTCATGAACCAGACCACAGGAAGCACTGGGACGACTGTCGACTTCAGCACATGATGAGTTGCCAACGCCGCCGGAGGAGAACGTATCCAGATCGCCATCTGGGGCCGTCATCCACCCTTCATGGCCTCGTCCGAAGTCCGGATTCAGAATCGTCTCTGCAGTTGTCGCCGCCGCATTAGGAATCTGAGTGCTCGACACGGTCGTTCCCAGACTCACGATGTCACTGAAATCTGAATACGTCGGAGAATCCTCCAACGTCGCTCCGGTTGTGATTCTGTGCAGAAATCCGGATGGCGAATTGGTATCGCCCGTCATCACGTCGCAGCGAACAGAGTTCAAGCCGCTGACTGAAATCTGATCTTTGACACCAATCCAGCCCGAGCCCTCAACTGTGGCGTCGCTGACGGTGAGATCATCTCCACAATGCAGATGAAACATCATCGACTGTCGCAGAGTTGATTCTGCCAACAACAGCCCGGAACTTTTCTGCATCGCGTTTCCCACAGAGCCGGTTGCCTCCAACAGAACCGGTTCCGCGATACTGTCCGCGAAGCTGGTATCAGTCGGATCCGATGCGGCAACACTCATTGTGCCCGAATTCGAACGCACTCCCGAATACCATGTGCCCGGTGTTTTTGAGCTTCTCCAGGTCGTCGAACCAGAAACATCTTTCGTGGCCAACGCGATTCCCGATCGAGCCGACCAGCGTGCGGAGGTCGCATCTTTCATCGACGTGCCCTGCGTCAGATGGACATTCTGAACAATCAACGCCCCCAGACTGATTACAGAAATGATCGTGCCCGTAATCAATACGAGCAGCAACAACGCACCGCGGCGTTTGGCTGATCGGTCAGGATTTGGGACGAACGTTTTCATCACTGATTTCTGTTTCCTGTTCTATGGCATCACGGCGTTAGGGACTGAAGGCTGTTCGAATACGCCTGCTCGTAAAGTATTGTCCGAGCTGGTCAGCAGTGTCGACAGTCGAGCCAGCTCCGTGCCGTTCTCCGTCACAATGACGGTCATTCGTCGGATCCCCGTGTTCACATTGCCTGCAACAGCGACCGTTGGATCTGTGGCAGAAATGTTTTCGACGGTGACTGTGCGAATCAGCGTCGATACTCCGGTCAGGGCGACTCCGCTACGCGATTTTGGTTGCTCAGACCAGTTGTGAAAATCATCCATATCATCCAGTTGATCACGGCGAATTACCGTGGCAGTGTCTCCCGTGTCTTTTCCAATCGTGCCTGCAGAGGCAGGTGTGTTCGGATCGAACCAGCTGAGACACGAAAGTTCAATCAGCAACTGTTCCGCAAGAAACAATGCTCGGACTCGATTTTCTGAAAACTTATGAGTCTGAAACGAAGCAGAAAGTGACTTCAGTGAGCCAACGACCAGCAAACCAACAATCAATGTCGCCAACGCCGTTTCAGCAATTGTGAAAGCGGCACGGTGTGCACGCTGGGTGGATTGACGACGATGTCCCGGAGAACCTGTGAAGTGTTGTCGTTGATTCCTCATGGCAGCACGGTCTCCGATGTGGTGAGAGAGCGTGTCAGCACTTTACAGGAATCGAATTCACAAGAATTTCCACTGGCCTGAACCTGAACGGTCGACGGCAAGGCGGGCGTTGCGATCAAGGATAAGCGGCAGGTTGTCAGCAGGATTCCGTTCACCCAGACCGCGACGGATTCTCGCACAGGATTCAGCACGAGCCGAAGACTCTGGCGAGATGAGTTCAGCATGGCGAACTGATCACATTTGACGAACGTGTTTGTTGATATCTCCTCATACAGAATCAGAGTCTGAGTTCCGTTCGACTGTAAAGTCAGAGTCGCCAGAACGGAGATGCTGTCGCCGCCTGCAGACTTCAGCCCGGCTGCTCGAAGCATCACGCTGCCTGTCGAGGACGTTGTATCTCGACCGCTGACTTCGATCTCAGTCTGCACGCCTGCCGGTATCGCGGAAGGCAATTGGATGGCCTGATTGGTGGCGGTCCAGAGTCCTCCTGAAACGGTTGATGAATTGCCGGAGCCGGTTGTGCTGAGAGTCCAGTCAGACGAGCCATCGAAGTTGCTGTCGTCGGTGATGGAATAGTGCGAGAAGTCAGTCTCAGCCACAACCGTTGCATCCAGCGGCTTGTTCAGGAACTCTGCGGCTGCGTACATCGGAGTGCCACCCAAAGCCGACGCGCCAAGTCGTAACTCCGCCATCTGAAATCGTCGAACGGGTTCTTCCTGATCATTGTGAGCTTTGGGGCGAATCCGGCCGTAAACTCGGTACACAAGACTGCGTTGGCCAGCGGGACGCAGCCACTGTGACGAGGATTCATCTGTTCCCAGATATCCAGTGACGCTGCTGTCTTCACGAACTGGGAGCACCAGACGATTAAAACCAGACAGGTAACTGAATGTCAGTGTGATATTCTGGGATGCGTCCAGCCACGGCAGGCCAGTCAGAGAGATGCTGGTCCAGCTTCCCGACGAAGAGACGATGTTGGGGTCTCTGGTTTCTGTGTAAATCGTTTCGTTCGTGGGCAGGCCGTCATCTGACGCTTTTCTCAGCTGAAACCGGTACGCACTGCCGCTCCCGGAGTATTCGCGGGCCGCGTAGAATTCGACACGAGCGATCTGCCATTCATCACTGGCTCCAGGCTTTGCGGTCGACAAAAATAATGCTGGCGAAATCAATTGTCCGTAGGCATTTGATGAGTCCACATAATCCCAGTCGAGGCTTGATGTGGAAGTCTGCTGACGAAACAGCGATTCGCTGGTGGACGCTGATGGCTCCGGGATCTTCTGTGTTTCCCCACGCGTGCTGAACGCAATGTTGAAGTCTGTCACGTCTTCGCACACGGGAATTGCTGTTGAACCATTCACGGAACGCAGCAGATCAGCGCCGACGGTTCCGGTCCAGGAATAAAGTACAATGTCCTCTTTTCCGCTGCGATCTGCATCGGTTGTCAGCATTCGAATTGATCGCGGCCCACGCTCAAGGATTCGTGTGGCGAAGCGAAGATCTTCCTGAATCATCCGCAGGCTGCGTCCGGAATCCAAACTGACCGCCGCGGCTGCATCCGGTCGAAGACTGCGCGTCGCGATATTGAGCGCTGAGCCGAGGCTGACCATGAGCAGTCCTGAGACACTCACGGAAATCAATAGCTCCGGCAGAGTAAACCCGCGACGAGCTATAGATGCCGGCTGAACGCTCGGTTTCCGCGGTTCAATGTGATGGCCTGTCGCATGTCGGTTCGTGAGAGTGCTCATTCGATTACTCCACCAGAATACGGCCGGTCGCCGCATCCACAGTGGTTCGCCCGGTTGCCGATCCCGAGGCAAGATTGATCACAAGATTCTCTGCGAAGACTCCCGCACCGTTGATCGTCAGGGCCATCGTATCGACAGATTGTTTGGTGCTGCCCCGTAACAGCGACGTGATTTGGCTGTTCCACGGATCGGCGCCAATCCGGATCGTTTTCAGGACGGTCGCAGTGCCGCCCCGCCTGGCTGTGATCGAGTACAAGTTGCGGAGTCGGTCGATGGAGAACGTGACCGAAGAACTAGTCGTCAACGCTTCCTGCTGAGCCGCTTTGAGGTCAGTCTCAATCAGTGAACGGATTGATCCTACGGAATGCTGATTCAGTTGCGATGTCAGTCGAGGTGCAGCGACGGCGGTGAGAATACCCATGATCAGCAGGACCATGGTCAGCTCGATCAACGTCAGCCCGTTGCGGCTGAGCGACGAACGTGCGCTCGCCCTGGCCATGGTTGTTGGCCGCAGAGCGGAGTTCAGAATTGTGCCACAGTGACTCAACATCGAGCTGAACCAAAGGTCAAATGTTTGTTTATCTTCCACCGGGTACAGAGGGGGTTGATTTCGGTGCGGCCCGGTCGCTCTTGAGAAACACTTGAAAAAGTAGGTCGTGTTCTCGCCCTGAGACGGTTCGGGCCTATGATTCCGCCACTTCACGGTTCGGCTTTTTGGCACTTGCTCGGCTTATGCTGGCGAAACACGCTGAATTCAGGGCTGAATAATCACTTTTCCCAAGCGTTTCCTCAAAATCGTCATGTCCGGAACCGAATCCTCATCAGCGACTGACACAGTCTCTGCACCGCCTGTTGAGCTTTCTCCGGAAGCCGCCGCACAGATCCAATCTCGCTGCATGCTGCTGGGATTGTTCGCGGCCGTGACGTACTCGGTGGCCAACCTGGCCTTGCGAGGTCTCTCCAAGACCGATGGCGGAACCGGCTGGGACATGTGGGTCGCGGGCACGAAAGCCTTCCCGACATTCGCCGTCGCGATCTTCCTGTTCACGCGGCGACGACTGAATGGCCTGACCACGTTTCCCGAATGGAGTCTCGTCTGGCCGATCGCAGTCGCGGCGTTATTCAATCAGCTGGGAGGTAACTTTGCGTTCCAGATGTCCCTGCGAGCGATCGGCCTGGCGATCTCTGTGCCAATCTGCTTCTCGACGATCATCTGCAGCGGCGCGGTTATGGGACGTATTATTCTGAAAGATCAGGTCTCGGTACGAACTGCGATCAGCATCGGGCTGATGATTGCATCGATCGCGTTTCTTTCATCTTCGGCGACATCCAGAGCATCAGATACCCCCGAGACCATGACCAAGGCCGCGTTGAGCGTTCCTGCTGGTGTCGCGTTGTCGATGTTCTCGGGGATCTGTTATGGCGTTACCGGCGTCTACATTCGCCGAGCCGTTCGATCGCATATGCGTGTCGAGGCGACTCTGTTTCTGTTCAGTGCGGCCGGTTTTCTGGTGCTGTGTCCAATCAGTTTATGCATCCTGCCGTTGTCGACAATTACTGCGATCACTCCCAAAGAATGGCTGACGATCGCAACGGCCGGGACATTCAATGCGATCGGCTTCTACGCGATTACTCACGCGATGCGTTTCCTGACCATCAGCCGGGCGAACGTGATTAATGCCTCGCAGAATGCGCTGTGTGCCGTGGGAGCGGTCTTCCTGTTCGGCGAACAGATGAATATCATCGGCATCATCGGTTTCGCACTCACCATCGCCGGCTTGCTGGCTTTGGATCGCCGGTGATTGGACCGGCCAATGTCGATCTACCAGCCGCCGGGCGTTAGCCCCCGGTTGTTGTTTGCGAGTGTTGTAAAGAACCGCACACGAGCGCGTTCCTGTTGATTTAGATGACACCAGCGACTAGCGCCGTACCGCTCATGAGTCACGCAATCACCGTCGGCTGAAGCCGACGCTACGGAGCGACGACGCCAGGAGACTACGACTGGCTCTGCATCACTTCGCGTTTCCAGGCGATGATGTCGTCGAGAATCTCGCTGAGCGTGGTCACCGGCTTCTGACCGATGGTTTCATACAGTCGATTGACGTTGGGGACTCGACGCTGAACATCTTCGAAGTCTTCGCTGTACGCCTGAGCGTACGGCACGAATTGAACTTCGACGTTGGGGTTTGTTTTCGCGATCACACTCTTGGCCAGCTCCAGAATCGAAACCGGCTGGTCGCTGCCAATGTTGAAGACTCGGCCTTCCGCAGAATCCGTTGCCATCAGTTTCGCGATGCACTGAGTAATCTCGCGAACATGCGCGAAGCAGCGGACTTGAGATCCATCGTCGTAGACAATGACCGGACCGCCACGCAAAGCGGCTTCGACGAAACGTGGCACAACCATCCCATAGTTGCCAACTTGTCGAGGTCCCACGACGTTGAAGAATCGACCGACGGTGACGCCAAGTCCGAACTTTTTGTGATAGGCCAGAGCGAGAAACTCATCGATGGCTTTCGAACAACCGTAAGCCCAGCGAGGTCGGCTGGTAGGGCCGAGATGCAGGTCATCGTCTTCGACCCATGATTCGCCGGGATGCTTCCCGTAAACTTCGCTGGTTGATGCGAGAAAGAATTTCTTGACAGATCCCTGTACGGCCAGACGCAGCAGGTGATCGGTCGGATAGATATTGGTTTCAATTGTTCGCACGGGATCGTCGGCAACAAGCTTCACACCCACGGCGGCGGCCAGGTGGAAAATCATATCCACGCCATGCACAGCTTCGCCAAGCGCGACGGGATCGGTGATGGATCCATTGCGGATTTCCAGGCGGCTATTGTGCTTCACGGCATCGAGATTATGAGCGCGCCCGGTGGACAGATTATCCAGCACGACCACGACGTGCCCCTGACTCAGCAGGAGTTCAGTCAGGTGACTGCCAATAAAGCCTGCTCCGCCTGTAACCAAACACTTCGCCATCGTTGTCGCTGTCCTTTCCTGTTCCGGCTGATCGCTGGGCGGTTATCGCCGACTGCAATTTCGGATGCACAGACGATACCAGCAACACGCCAATGAAGCGACTGAATGTCGATTCCGCGATGCGATTGAAGCCGGGTTTCCAGCCCCAGCACTGCCAACACGATTCTCCGGCAGGACCGTCGCCCTGCGAAATGCCCACGGGTTCTGGCCATGTGCGGCCGTTAGAGTTGTCCGCAGAATCTTTACGACCGTTATGTTCAGAATTCTGATCATAATCGTTAAACAAGTCGTAAACGTTGCGATACGCACAACCAGATCTTCTGAAGCTTCGGATTTGTTGATCCGAATGCGTATCTCATTTCACTGCAACGCTTTGCGCAGTTAGTCCGTCTGTGCCGACTGTGCCGATTTTTCCTCTGGCACGGGCTGTGCTTATTCCTCCTGACGTTGTGACGTTAACGGTTGCAACAGTTGTGAGGAATGAGAGAACGGTCCTGGCTGCCACTTACAGAGAGCCATCCAGGGCTGTCCCGAGAGAGACATTCCATCGCACTGCAACCCGCTCCGTTCACAGCGAGAGAGGGAGAAGGTGGCCTGAGAAACCACTTTCCAGCGGCCTGAGAAACCGCGCTCGGCTGAAACGATTTCAGCCGCATTGTTCGTCCGACGCGAGAAGGGGTTGTGAGAGGCCCCTTTCTCGCTTCGGGTGAGCGAACTCCTTCTGACATCTCATCGAAACAAATCTCAACGAAACATCACGCACTCAGATCGTCGCTGATCGCCGCGGTTCACGCAGGCTGCTCGCCGTCTGACGGTGCCACTCGAAGTCATCGAATACGGATCCGGCTGGCAGGCCCGCTGATCGTCTCCCAACGAACACCGCAGCATGGCGTTGCGGATCTCTTTCCCTCTGGTGTCGAATTTGGAAAATTGGAGAATTAGAATGTTGAATCTGCTGAAGGCTCTTCGGCAGGATGAGCACGGAGTGATCCTGTCCACTGAAATTGTCATTGTCGGATCACTGCTTGTGATCGGATTGATTACCGGCATTGCCTGCTTGCAGAAGTCGGTGAACGGCGAACTGCAGGACCTCGCAGGTGCCATCGGTGCTTTGGATCAATCCTACTCATTCTCCTCGTTTCGCAAGGCCGCTACTCACGGACGTTGCTGTGCTTATACGGCGGGCTCGTCGTACAGCAACTGCGAAAACGACAGCGAAAAATGCGGCGATATCGTGGGATGCAGCGAAACGCGTCAGGTCCAGGTATCGGCCTGTGGCGTCTGTGGCGGAGCCTCGACAACCGGATGTTCTTCCTGCGGCTCCAGCCCTTGTGGCAGCGCACCGTGTGGAACAACTCCCTGTGGTTCTGCACCGTGTGGAACAGCCCCCTGCGGTAAAGCTCCTTGCGGTACTGTGAACGGGGCTCGCGTCATCGGGACTGGCGTTCCGGGAATGAAAGTGACCGAGTATCCATTGTCTCCACGAGTCGAACAGGTTGCTCCAGTTGTCGTACCCGGATGTCAGGACTGTTCGTCGACAGAAGTCCATAACGGTTCGGCGGTGCAGCATTCCTCTTCTGAAGTGATCGTCGTACCAGCGGAAGACGGGGCACCAACGGTCGCTCCAACAGCTCCGCAAAGTCCTGCAGTTCCGCCAACTCCAGCAAGCCCGCTGGTTCCGGTTCCTGAAAAGAGCACGATTCCTCCTCAGGCGTAGTCTGGACTGGTCTTATCACCGAACAGAAATCGTGTGACGTCAAATAACAGTACCGCATCGGCCCGAGTTTCTTATGGAACTCCGGGCCGTTTGCCTTGACTGCCACGACGAAGATCGGTTTAGGCGTGATTGCATTTCCAATGCATCTACATCAAGAACCGTCGCAGGACGTTTTCAGTGATCTGCGAAATGTCCTTGTCAACAGGCAGCGACGCGACATAGTTGATCGAGCCAACAGAAAAGACCTGACCGCCGGACGGAGTATCGAAGATGACCATTTCCGCTCCGCCGTCGTCGCAGTTCAATCCTCGGGCAACGACATGAGTATTCGCGGGAGAACTCGCAGTTCGCTTGTCCGTTTCATGGCCCGACGCTCCGCCGGGGCATCGACAATGCAGACTGGCGGTGCCGAAAATCTGGCCATGCTTCAGACTGGTCCCGTCGAAGATCCAGTGGTTCTGATCGACGACTTGATACGGCGCTCCGGTCATGGCTCCGGCCGGAGTAAAGACGACTCCCAGCAGATTGGCTTCAGACTCGTGAGTCACCGCCATGCGACTGTCGCGTCCTCCCATACCGGAGCTCCACAGCGAAGCAATGCTGCCATTGAGCACTGACATCGTCGAGTTATCGTGAAGGGCAACTTCGCAATTCAGGCCGTTGCCTCCGAGATAGACAAGCTTTCCACCCTGCTCGAAAACCCACTTCTTGACGCGATCATACATCGTTCGCGACCAGTACTCGGGGTGCACTGCGATGATCAGAACTTTGTAAGCCGACAGATCCAGCGTGCCATCGTGCAGTTGTGTTTCGGCGTAATAGTCATACGCAATCTGCTGTTGTTCAAGCCAACCTGCCAGACGCCATTCTGCCGGAGCAATATGACAGGCCTGACGACCTTCGATCGGGTCCGTGATCTGTTCATTAAAGTCGATATGACAGAACGGTTCAGGACGCTCAAAAGAGAGCGGCACGTAACCCGGATAGCCCCAGGTGCCATGTTCAGGATCGATATATCTCTGCAGTTCAAATCTCGCGTTCACCGTCGGTGTCGGCGGTAACTGATCGGCATGAATATAGTTGCTGCGACCGCCGAACGGGTTATACGCATTCCACGTGATGTTCGACGCCAGCACCGCAACTTTGGCCGTGGGTTGTTGAGGAGCAACAATCCAGGGAAAAGAAAACTGACGCCCCGATCGAGTGCTCGCGCGGAAATAATAGAGGCCGCTGCGATCCGGAGCTGTCACGTACTGTCGATGAGTTTTGCAGGCGTATCCGACTTTGTTCCATTCCACACCAGTCTGAGTATAGTCGCCGTCAGGAGTCACCTGCATTGTCGCACGAGGGCCGTGCTCATCGTGCCAGCCGAGTTCTTTGACTCTTTCGGGCTTCCAGCCATAACGCCAGAGTTCCAGCTTGTATTGTTCAACAGAGTGAACTCGGAATTCCGCTTCGTCGCCGCTGCGAACCCACTTGGGCCAGGCATATCCCAGCAGGCCGTCCGTCAGAATGCGAAACTGATGAGGCTTTGCGACGGGGAGTTCAACGCTGGAGAACTTCGCGCCGAAACCTTCTTTTTGCAGCACGACTTTATAGGTTCCCGCAGGCAGATCGGCATACACCGCACCACTCGCGCGAGATCGCGCATCGTAGGAGGCACCGGAGGGATGGATGAACTCCAGCATCACATCCGCCTGCGCCACATAACGTTCATCACTGACGTAACCGATTAACATCGTGAAGTCTCCTGAGGAACTGATTGTATTGGCTTGAGATCAGGTGGGGTGTTGATTTAGTGTTCGTTTAAGGGCAAGTCGGAGGCGTCGGTGCCGCGAAAGGCAGTTGCCTGCAGCTTGCCGTTGAACGATTTGCAGTCGGCACTTAGCCGCCCGCAGCACAGAACTGGTAATAGATCTCCGTTGCTTTGTGCAACTGATCGATCTCAATCCACTCGTCTTTTGTATGCGCTTGAGCGATGTCGCCAGGGCCAAAGACGACGGATGGGATTCCGATTGCGGCAACTCGGGATGCATGCGTTCCGAAGGGCACGCCGATGATTTCGCGCGGTCCCACGACCGAACGAATGGCCGCACCAAGTTTCACCGCGAGCGGCCCGTTGAGTTCATCGCCCAGCGCCGAGCTCAGGCAGTATGGTTCTTCATGGATCAGATCGAAGTCGAGTTTACTGCGAAGATGTTCGATGACTTCCGCGCGAACTCCCATGCTGTCCTCGCCGGGGAGAACTCGTCGATCAATGTCGATCACGCAACCATCGGGCACGACATTCACGCTGCTGCCACCGGAGATCAGGCCGACGCTTAACGTCGCTGGCCCGCACAGTCGATGAGCTGGCCGAGAACCCGGTAGCCATGCGGCGTAGTCTTCCAGACACTGAACAACCTTGGCCATGCGATAAATCGCATTGATGCCTTCGGACGGTCGAGAACTATGGCACGCGCGGCCGGTGGTTCGGATTTGCCAGCGAGTCGCACCGCGGTGAGCGACGACGATATCCAGCAACGTGGGCTCTGCGATGATTGCCACATCCGGTCGTTGTGGACATAGTCGATAGGCGGGTGCCCGATCAGACCAGCTACCAACCAGATGATTAATCCCCAGACTTGTGGCTTCTTCGTCACAGGTCATTGAAAGGACCACATTCGGCATGCCCTGCGGTCGATCGACGGATAATCGAGTAAATGCGGCCAGCATCGCAGCCAGTCCGCCCTTCACGTCGCAGGAGCCACGACCATAAATCCGGCCGTCGCGTTCGGTTGGTTCGTAAGGAGGAATCGTCATGCCATCGACGGGAACGGTATCCTGGTGTGCATCGAGCAGAACGGTTTTTGTGGCCTCCGGAGAATCGATTCGCGAGATCACGTTGGCTCGACCGTCGGCGGTTTCGACAACTTCCACAGGGAGATGGTGGTTGTTCAGATACTCAACAAGCCACGCCGTGACTCGACCTTCGTAGTATTCGTCACCGGAGACATCTCGCCCCATGGGATTCACGCTGGGGATCGAAACCAGATGTTTGAGAATTGGCAGTGGATCAACGGACGATTTTGCGTTCATGGTTTCCGTCATAAGAAGGAAGGCTGAGAGATTTCGAGGTTGGAGTTTCAGTCGGAAGTGATTCCTGTCCCGAAACGGGGCGGTGGTAGTCTGGATTCTTTCCGTTGACGTCGTAAGTGTCACGCGATGGCGGAAAAAATTATGTTCGATGATGCGGACCGTTCAGAGAACGACGTCGTCGCCGGTCCGATTCTCCTGGCGTGGACGGCAGTGTTGACCTAATCAGGATTGTCGGTGACGAAAAATGGGGACAAGAAAAGTCCCGGGTGACAACGGGCCAGCGACGGGGTAGACTTCGGTGGCATCGCCGCGCGGGTCAAACTGTCACGCGGCAATTCGAACAGACTTCTGAATTCGGGAGGCAGATCCGTGAATCATTTCACTCGACGCCATTGGATCGCTCAGCAATCGCTGGGATTGGGAAGTCTTGCCTGGGCCTGGCTCCAGCAGCAGGGTTTGAAGGCGGAACCGCCGAAACCGAATCTCGAAGCGCCGTCGTTTGATATCACTCCCAAAGTCCCTGCGGCCAGGCCTCAGGCCACCGCCAT
>CAIJTV010000922.1:0-1888 GCA_903823635.1 uncultured Planctomycetaceae bacterium | reverse complement strand
CTGCAACGCCTCCGATTCAGATCGTGTTGACTCGTGAGACCCGAGATGAAGTCGCTGTGAACGACCAGCGAGGTTCTGGTCGGTTTCCTCTGTTTGGAGGTTCTCTGACGGGTTCATCACGATCACGGGAAGGGCAGGGGATGTATCGCATTCAGGAGATTGAGGTTGATGGGCTGCGATTGTCATTGCGACCATCAACATCTTCATCCGACGAAATTCGTGTTCTGCGGCCGGAGTTTCCTGAAGCTGAACGAACGACCCGCGGGTGATGGTTCATTGCTGGCAAAATGTAGGTTGGACATTCTTGTCCGACAGAGAATTGACGGGCAGGAATGCTCATCCTACAAAAATGTCGCCGCAGCAGGTGAAGCCTTTACAGCGTCCCGGCCGGAGTATTTTCTGCCAGATCCCGGATCATATCTCGCGTGGCCGCTTCGATGGCGTCCTGCCATCGTGCTTCGCCGAATTGCTCAGCGTACGGCTTACGCTGCCAGGCAAAGTTGATCCCGCGTGAGCTGTTCACCACGGCGCCAAGGCCGTCAGAGTTAAATGCTCCGGCGGTGTCGGCCGATGTTCCTCCCTGCGCCCCGTAGCCGGGTATCAGAAGCGGCACGGCTGGCATTTGCTGACGCAGTTCCTGCAGTTGTGTCGGCCAGGTTGCTCCCACGACAGCACCCACGCACCCGAATGTCTGGTCCTGAGATCGGGTTGACTCGCTGAGCTTTTGCACGGTGGCTGCGACGGTGCAGTACAAAGGCTGTGAATCAGAAACGCGATCCTGAAACTCGGCGGCTCCGGGATTACTGGTTCGTACCAGCACGTACAGGCCGGCACCTCGTTTTGCGGCCAGCTTGACGAAAGGCTCCAGTGAGTCGGTGCCGAGATAGGGGTTGATCGTCAACGCATCGGCCGACCATGGAGCGGCGTCTGGATCTTCGCCAGCCAGCCATGCGTCAGCGTAGGCTTCCGCTGTTGTTCCGATGTCTCCGCGTTTCGCATCCGCAATTACGATCAGACCTGACTTTCGTGCATAACGAATGACAGAATGCAGAGCCTGAAATCCGGCCACCCCCAATTGTTCAAAGAAAGCGACTTGAGGTTTAACGGCTGGAACCAGAGGACTGACGATGTCGATCAGTTGTTTTGAGAAAGCTTCGAATCCCAAAGCCGTTCGTTCGAGAATATTCGAGGATCTGGCCTCTGCAGCAGAACGAACGTCGGCTGGCAGCCAGTCCCATCGTGGGTCAATTCCGACCAGAGCTGGCGTGCGGCAGGACAGGATTCGGTCGTTCAGACGTTGGGAATAGCCGGGCATCGTGATCTCAAAACGTGGGCAGAGTACTCAGTGACAAAAGCAAACGATATGGTCCGCTGCAGAGCCATTACGTTCGCTGACTCCCGGTATGTTCGCTGACTCATGGTTGATTGCAACTCGAACGGATCGCGCGGTTGCAGAGCATACGTTTTTGAGAAATCTGGAACCCGATTAGGAACTCCGCATGACACAATGCCTGATCGCTCTCGGGGGGAACATTAATGCTTCCCAGGCTGTTTTCCTGGAAGCCATGCGGCGTCTGGAACGGCCGGAGATTGTCGTCAAACAATTGAGCCGGCCGTTTGTCACGCGTCCTGTGGGATCTGCGGCCGGTCAGGAGTACGTGAATGCAGCGGCCGTGCTGGAATGTTCTCTGGAATCGGTCACGCTTTTGAACACGCTCCACGAGGTCGAAGATTCCTTTGGTCGTGAACGCACAGTTCATTGGGGGCCGCGGACATTGGATCTGGATCTGTGCCTGTTCGGGGACGAGGTCATTGAAAGTCCAACGCTTGTCGTGCCTCACCCGGCCATGTGGTATCGGCGATTTGTTCTTGACCCCGCAGTGCAGAT
>CAIJTV010000921.1:0-1630 GCA_903823635.1 uncultured Planctomycetaceae bacterium | reverse complement strand
GGCCGGCGCACCTTCAGTGCTGCGACCAAGGCGAAGATGGCAGCCGCTCAGAAGGCTCGGTGGGCTGCGAAGAAGAAGGGCACGGCTGCCGCTGCCACCATTTCACCATCAGCCCCAGCCGTTAAGAAGAAGCGGAAAATGAGCGCTGCCGGTAAGGCCAACATCCGCGCTGCCGTCAAAGCCAGGTGGGCGAAGGTGAACGCTCTGAAGCGCCAATAGCGCAGGACATGTGTCTCTTCGGACTGGAATTCGGATCACCACAGGCAGGCAGATTCCAAGGAAAAGGCAGGACAGGCGGATCGGAATTGCCTGTCAGTTTCGAGCGTTCGGCTCAACTGCCAGTCCCTTCCATCCCCGCAGATAGCGCCCTTCGGCATCCCGGAGGTCACTACGGAAGCCAGCACCGAACTCTTCCTTGATAACGTCCACGATGAGCTGCCGGAAGAACCGCCGCTGGACTGGCTCAATTCCATTGTTGCGACAGAAGCCCTCAAATCCCACGTAGCAGTCGTTGACGGAGAGCAGGTGGCCGGGCCGTTCCTTGACCGTTGACTGGATGAACCGGCGGGCTGCTTGGGCGGGCTGCTCGGTTGATTCAACGCGGCGATGTTGGCTGACCGGGGCGAAGAAGGTTGAGTCGGCGGCTAAAATCGACCGGGCCTTTTTCACTGCCGCGCGCAAAATCTCGTCAGCACGGAACGTCACAAACAGATTGATCCGATCCACACCGGCAGGCATCTCCTCGGCACACCGGACCAGCAATGATGAAAGCAGGTTCATCAGCTTGGCGTCGGAGGTGGGGTGATAGCAGCCGTGAGGCTCCAGATAAAACCACTGCTGTTCGGGTTCGTAGAAGACAACCGAGTGACCGAGATGGGAGTCGCTGAGTATTGAAGCAAAGAAGCAGTCGTTCAATGCAACAGCGGTGATTTGTTTCCGACCTGTTGTGCGGTCCTCATCAACTTTCTCCAAGAACGGACAGCCCCAACGCTTGACCTCAGCAGGGTAACGGCGTGCAAACCATTCTGAGGGCGTGGCTGGAGGATTTTGAGCGGCGTTGCAGTCACGCAGGCCGAACGGAATTTCACCCCGGCTCAGTTCAACGGTCGTGGTCGTGGTGTTCATCATCGTCGCTGAACTCTCCTGTGCCAGTCCTCAATTTCCTCCTCGCAGAATTCCTTCAGCGTGGTTCCTGTTTTCGCACGCAGACAGTCCAACACCCACTCTGATTCTTGCCAGCGCTCCAACGCCTTGGCACGCCGGTCCAGTTCGCACTCACGTTGTCGCTGTCTGGAATTGCCATCCAAGTTCACGCCGGCACCTCAGCCGAAAACTGGCGACGAAACTGCACTCTCATCACCGACCGTCTCCCCTGGTGATCCTCAATGCGCTCAACATCGACGGTGCCGATGCTCACGATACCGCCGACATCGAAGAATCGCCGCAACTCCTCCTGCATCCTGCGGTGATCAAGCACCAACTTGCCCCACAGAATTCGGTGAGTTCGTGCGGCTCGGGCCAGCGCTCGTGTGTCCAGCCAGTCGGTTGAATGCGTGTCGGTGAGCAGAACTTCGGCTAACTGTTCAAGCATGGACCAACAGTTCGCCCGGTCACTGGCCCGCTGCCTGGC
>CAIJTV010000920.1:0-3298 GCA_903823635.1 uncultured Planctomycetaceae bacterium | reverse complement strand
AAGCAGATGAATTTTCTTGCGGGCAATCGTGATGTCGCGAGGTCGGTAGATCCAGCGGACACGTGGGACGTGTGCTATGTTCCGCGGACTTCGACGTGGACCGGCAGTATCCATGGGCATGATCTGGCGTGGGGAACGGAAGGCCTGTGGGTCGTGAATACTCTGTTCTCCTGCCTGTCGACTCTGCATGAACAGTACAGTTTTATTCCCCGCTGGAAACCTCGATTTATCAGCCAGTTAATCGATCAGGACCGTTGTCATCTGAATGGCCTGGCGTTGGTTGACGGCCGTCCGGGTTTTGTGACAGCGATGGCAGAATCCGATACGGCGGCAGGCTGGCGTCCGACCAAGGCGACCAGCGGGGTTGTCATGCATGTGGATTCTGGTGAAACGATTGCTCGCGGATTCGCGATGCCGCATTCACCACGATGGTACAACGGCAAATTGTGGGTTCTGGATTCTGGCCGAGGTGCACTCGGGACTGTTGATCCTGCAACAGGGCAGTTTACAACCGTCGAAACATTTCCCGGATACACGAGAGGACTCAGTTTCGCAGGCCAGTTTGCGTTCGTTGGACTGTCGAAGATACGTGAAACGTCCGTCTTTGGCGGAGTTCCGATTGCTGAACGCCGCAATGAATTAAAATGCGGTGTGGGCGTCGTGGATCTCATCACAGGGCGAACGGTTGCGGTGTTTCAGTTTCTTTCCGGTGTGACAGAGATTTTTGCCGTCGAAGCCGCTCAAGGCGCGGCATGTCCGTATGTGGCCGGGGCCAGTTCCGAGGGCAAAGAACACGACGTCTGGATCGTGCCACAGCCGGGATCGGTGCCCTCTGTCACAGCGGGGCTTCCATGGTTTGTTTCAGAAACGTCAGCAGTGGTGGAGACTGCTCGAACGGCGTCTCCCGTTGTTGGTTCTCAACGACCGACGGAACCGCAACCTTTGAGTCTCGAAGACTGGTTGGCTCTGAACCCAAAGGACGCCGCCAGTTGGATCGCGCTTGGTAATCTTCGGCAGGAACAAAATCGTCAGCCGGAGGCTCTGGTGTGTTATGAACGAGCAGTGGAGGCCGATCCTCGCATGTCCGCCGCACGGCAGAATTTCGGATATCTGTTGTTTAATCAGGGCTTCCCGGAGAAGGCTCGCAATGTCTACCGCGAGCTCCTGGCCATCGATCCATCTCCAATGAACCGACTGCTGGCGACTTCGGTCCTGCCGGTGGTGTATCAATCGCAAGAAGACCTGCAGCATTGGCGTCGAGAACAGCATTCAGCTCTTGAGACGATGGCCGCAGAAGGCGCCGATGTCGACGGCACATCGCAGCTTGTCCCGACCGCTTTCTTCTGGGCCTATCAAGGGCTGAATGATCGTCAGGCCATGGCATTGCGAGGTCGAGTTATTCTGGGCTCAGAGGAAGCGAATTTACAAAGCATCGCGAATGACCGCCCGAACGGAGAATCGCCCGACAGCCGAATTCGCGTTGGGTTTCTGTCAGCGTACTTCCGCAATCACACGATCGGTCGCCTGAATATCGGCAGGATCGAGAAACTGGACCGATCCAGATTCCATGTGACGGTTTGCGCAGCGTCAAGTGCTGACGACGAATTCAGCCGACGGTTTCAGAATGGAGCGGATGACTACGTCGTAATTCCTCGTGACGTTAAAGCGGCGATCGCCACGCTGCGACAATTGAAGCTGGATGTTTTATTGTTTGCTGATGTCGGGATGGATGCGTTGTGTTCGACGCTGGCCTTTTCGCGAATGGCCCCGGTTCAGTGCGTGACCTGGGGACATCCGGAAACCACAGGCAGCCCGACGATGGACTACTTTCTGTCGAGCGAACTTCTGGACGAACAAGCTGCTCAGGAACACTACACTGAAACGCTTGTGCGAATGCCACTCACCGGGACGTATTACGAGCGTCCACAGACGCCTGCCAATCCGGAAACTATCCGCCGACTGCCGGGACTCGAAGGCTCGGGACCACTTTATGGTTGCCCGCAGTCGTTGTTCAAATTTCATCCTGACGATGACATTGTACTCCGAGGAATCCTGGAAGCCGATCCTCTGGGCCGCGTCGTCGTTATTGAAGGTCGAGTTCCGGAGTGGACGAAACGACTGCGTTCACGCTGGCAAAAGACACTGGCAGACGTCCACGATCGAATCGTATTCTTGCCCGCGATTGCCAACGATGATTATCTGCGACTGCTGCGGATCTGTGACGTCATCCTGGATCCTCTGCATTTCGGCGGCGGCAACAGCAGCTACGAAGCCCTGGCGATGGGAACTCCTGTGATCACGCTGCCCAGTCCATTTTTACGAGGCCGCATCACGGCTGGCCTCTACCGCAAGATGCAGATGACTGATTGCATCGTCAAAACGACGGACGAATACATTTCGATAGCCGTGCGGCTGGCCAAAGATCAGGCGTTCGGGCAGATGATTCGGGATCGAATTACAGCTCAATCAGCAGTTCTGTTCGATGATCCGGCGGAAGTCCGAAGCATTGAGGATGCCCTGCTGAGCTGCGTTAAAAATCGAAGCCAAAAATGATCCAGTGCGGGCCGAGGCTGGAAATGCCCGTCGATGGAGCGACGGGTGTACCGTACACCGATGACTCACCAAACGGAATGACTTCGCAATCAACGGGTCCCTGAATCATGCAGGCATTCATTGAAGTCATCTTTAAAATCATTTTCGAAGTCGTGTTTGAAATCGGACTCCGCCTGCCCGGCGCGCTGATTTGCAAAGGCCTGATGCCGCACTCTGACATTGCGTTCGATAGTTTCCGGGTGATCCTTGCTGGAGCGATCTTCTGGTCGATCATTATCTTTGCGGGCTGGATGATTTTTGGTTAGTGGCGAAGGTCGATATTTCTCAACTATTTCGCACTCTGCACAACGTCCAGCCGCTGATCAACTTTTGCCACCTGAACAGCTTGCGTGGTTCCATCCGGCCAGCGGATCGTAACGTCCTTCACTGAGTCGACTTTGCCGAGTCCAAATGTGACAGGGAGTTCGACCTGCGACTGATAACTGCGAGTCGGCATGACTAGACGAGTCAGTACGGTTCCATCCGGCAACGTGACTTTCACTTCGGCTCCAATCGCATCGCGATTGCAGGTTGTGCCCCGCAGTTTCAACTGCAGCCAGTGATGCCCGGACTTTTGATCGTTGCGGAGCAATCGCGGCTTACCACCTGAACTGAACAATGCCAGATCCAGATCTCCATCACGATCGATGTCGGCCATCGTGGCTCCTCGACCCACCATTCGCTTCTGGAAGTCTGCTCCGGTCTT
>CAIJTV010000919.1:0-2882 GCA_903823635.1 uncultured Planctomycetaceae bacterium | reverse complement strand
TTGGCGAGCATCTTGCCGCCTTTGGCCGCGTCACCCCAGAACGGGATCATTGCGATGGCGTTGATTGCTGCGTCGCCCCAGTTGCCTCGTCCTGCGGAGATCATCGCGTTAATCACATCCGGTCCCGCACCGAGAACCGGAACAAAACCGGCGACATCGAGGACGAACTGGACCCAGTCGAGCTCTTTCTCCCAGTCAATCGGCTCCCGCTTACGAAGATCTTCGAGATCGTGACGCCAGCGATCAGCGTGTTCTTTGAGCCGCTCTTTTTCCGGTTCGCAAGAACGAGGTTTTTGAACCGTACCTGTTCTTATCGCCCAGTTCCAACGCGGAGAGAATCTAGAATAATCGTTCTTTGGCTCGCGAGTTCTCCAGACGCAATCACCGGGCCCCGCGTGATGTCTGGCCAGTGCACACCATCTCTTGCGGCTCGAATTTCAAACCGCGAACGCCCGCAGACATCATCACGCGATAGAGTTCATTGCTGCAAACCACAGCACGCGCTGAAATCAATCCAGCACCGAATAACTCCTGCGTCTTAAAGAGGTGGCCTTCCGGATTTCCCACAAACTGCGGAAAGTATGGTGTCCGTGGAGAGCCACAGTTCTTCTTCTGTCCACACACAGCACAGACAGAGGAGTCCCATTTGTCTCCAGCGTCGAGTGGAAACTGTGAAATGTCGTCAATCTTCAACTGCACGACCGTTTCCAGCGGCAACCGACTCTCGTGACGGAGAACCGGCAGCGACTCGATTCCG
Organism: uncultured Planctomycetaceae bacterium; assembly: GCA_903823635.1. Classification (GTDB taxonomy): domain Bacteria; phylum Planctomycetota; class Planctomycetia; order Planctomycetales; family Planctomycetaceae; genus SXXK01. The sequence goes on along the minus strand of CAIJTV010000919.1, from coordinate 2,125 downwards.
AACGGCTGGAAAACCCGATTCCAAATCTCCGTTCGAACAAAGTATTCGTCGTAGACCCAATAAAGCGACACGACATCATCTGTTCCAAATTTCGGCGCCTCAATTAGCTGGAATGGATGAATTTGAAGCTTGTGGCTTCCGCAAGTGCCGCAATATTTGGAAAGATCGTAAGTTGCCGCCTTCCAACCGCTTTTCTTCTCGGGATGGGGGATCGCTGCTTCAGGGGCGCCGATAATATGCAGATACGCTGACGAAGACAGGTCTTCATCTGAGTATTCAATATGATCACGCCACTTCACGTGCCAGCTATTCAGTAAGCATTGCACTTCAGGCCATCGTGAATCGTCGTCATAGACAGAGAAAGCTGCAGAATTCTTAGCTTTGATCGAAATACCAACTCGTTCCAATTCTGTCACGTGGTCTGGCGAGGCATTGAAGCAGATATAATGGTAGATTCTCATAGGTCAATTCAATCCTAGTGCTTTTAGAATCTCAGGGAAGCCAGCGTAAATTTCCCGAGCAGCTTCCTCAATCTGCTTCGGGGACAACTCGTTGTATGGAATGTGCGCTGCCTCTCGCAGTCGTGGAAAATGGGCGTGCCACGCATTTGTGAATTTCTGATGTTCTGTTGGAGTCAGAACGATGCTCAGCATTTCCCCTCGCTCTTGGCCCATCACCTCATGAAAGCGTTTTTCTATTAGATGGTGAACCTCGACACCCATGCCTTTTGTCGCAGCGGCTAACTCATCATACGACTTGAAGCCGAATCTTGACGCGTACTTGAACTGAGAAAACGCGGTGATTCCGAGGGCTGAGATATCCTCCCCGTCATCAAGCATATGCACGATCGCATCATCTTTCGCAACCTCATCCAGATTCTTCCCAAATGCATTCCCCGTTTCATCTCCCGCCTTGAGAATATCCTTCGCTTTGTCTCCGTTCTTCGCAAGAGCGGTGCTCATGCTGATGACTTCATCGGCATGGGTTATGCCCTCCTGTCCGGCTTTGGCGAGCATCTTGCCGCCTTTGGCCGCATCGCCCCAGAAGGGAATGGCAACTGCGAGGTTGAAGAGTGCCTCGCCGTAGTTGCCTCGACCTGCGGAGATCATCGCGTTAATCACATCCGGGACGGCTCCAACGCCTGGAGCGAATCCTGCAACATCCAGTGTCAGTTGAATCCCGTCCAGCACTTTGTCCACAACAGCCGCGTTGGCTTCCGCAGATTCAGCAATTTCGCGGTCGACTGCGGCTTTGTCTTCGAGCCAGCGGTTCTCGTGCCATTGCAGATGACCGGCTTCGGAAGCGAACAGCCGATTTCGCTGCTGCTCCATTTCTGCGTCACCTTTTTCAAACGCAGTCTGCGCTGCAGCTCGCAGGGAGGCCCAGTTCTGAACGCCTTGATTCAGAATGTCTTTCGCTTTCTCACGGAACTCCTCCCAGCGACGTTGTTCATCCAGATACCCGGCCTCACGACGCTGGTACACGCCTTCAATCAAAACCCGAGCCGCCCTGATCCCAAACTGCGTCCAACACTAGATTAGTCCAACACTAGATTATAGGAATGTCCAGAGATTGTGAACTGCAACAAACACGCTACGAGATTCGTAACTTAATTACAGCTACCGGGGTCCCGTCGTCTTGTGCACTCATTTTTGCCTCAGCGACTTCGCCAAAGCAACCCTCAGGTACTCGGAATGCCCGGTCTACCCATAGACCACCAAATTGGCGACGCAAGTTATCAAAACTCAACGCATTTAACTCCAAGCTCGTTGGTTTTCGTGACGTTGGATAGGACTTTGACTTGCCAATTTTTCCGACCAGAACCATGCCGGGGACTACGGACGTTCCGACGGCTGGCAGGCCGTTTGGCTCCAGGTGCAGAGTCTCTTTCGGGTCCACGAGAGGAACGAGATCCCATGACAGTTCCTCAAACTCCCCCAGTTCGTCCCGACGAATAGCAATTTCGAATATACGAATGCAGTCACTCATCGTCTCAATGCCTCAATTATCTTACGAAGGTTGTTGATGTCATCGGCTGAAAGGAATTGGAATTTACCCAACTCCCAATTCCTAATGATCCTTTCAAAGTGTTCTGCATGGAACAAATCGTTTAGTTTATTGGGTG
>CAIJTV010000918.1:0-1785 GCA_903823635.1 uncultured Planctomycetaceae bacterium | reverse complement strand
CTGTTCCTTCATGAGCATATGACAAAAACATGAAGCCGCCACCCGGGGCCACAATCACTGATGTGCCGTTTGGCTTTTCTGGCCGAAAGACCGTGATGGTTGGATCACTCACATCAGTGATCCGGTTCGGCATGGCTCCTCCGTAAGACTGAATGAGTTTTACGGTTGCTTCAGACTTCGGCACCATGACCGTCGGCGGTCCGTCGGGCCAAAGCTTCAATGTGATCGGCTCTGCAGCCATCGTGCTATCCAACAGAAAGCACAACATCAAGAGGATCAGCAATTTAGTTTTCATTTTGCATAATTCCACGGAGTCATCTGGGCCTGACCGCCTTCATCTTGCCGTTAAACAATAACGCTCCTGGGTTACGCCAACCGCAGGCCAGCGGGCAGGGATTCACCCAAAATCAAACTGGCTTCTTCTCCTTCCAGCACGCCGCCATCCGCGATCAGCTGCAGAAGATGCTTTGAGATACTTGTCGGGCTTAGCTTGCTGATGATCCGATCACGCAGACTGGTGCTGATATCGCGAAAACGATCGTCTGTGCGACGACTCAATTGCATGATCGCAAGTTGCACGGCCGGTTGATTCAGATCTGAGGTCCGAAGCAACTGCTCAATCCAATCAGAAACACGCGAGACCGGTAAGACCAGATTCAGCGGACCATAAACTGGCACTCGTCCGCCGACTCTTCCCAGTGCCCAGATCAGTGCGGCCTGCACGGGTTCGAAGGCCGCTCGGTTCATCAGGTCAGCGATCATTTCGCCGAGTTCCAGCCGGACATTTTGTTCCAGCAACTCCAGAGATCCCAGCATTCTCCAGATCTCGGCGGCTTCATGATTTCCAGACGCGTACGGCGCGGCTTTTCCTCGCCCGGTCTGAGCCTGTCGAAACCGCTGCCGGATCGCTGGCAGAACTGTCGAAGCGATCTGGTTCTGTCGTCCGGCCGCAAGACCACCCGAGATGCGTCGACAAAGTGTTCGCAGTTCCGCAAGACAGGCCGGTACAGAATGCACAAGCCGGCCGTTTGTGATCTTCCATGTTTCTTCAACACGCCAATCATCGGCCGCCATGCCGAATCCCGGTCGAAGACAAAAGCCGACAAGATTGAGCCATCGCGATTCATGCTGAGGACTACGGCGTCGACCGTCGTTCAGCTCTATCAACTCAGACCAGATCGCTCGCAGCAACGACGGTGGCCAGTCCGAGCGGGGCAGGGTGATGACTTCTGCAAGACGCTTCATGGCTTCATCAGGTCGAACATCACCGCCAGAACCGAAGATCGATTGCAGGACCACTGCAGCCGCTGAAATCATTTCCTGATCGACGATCCCGGACTGCTCAGCACGCCCGGTATGAGCAATCCGATCTGTCTCAGTGGCCGATCTCACATCAAATTGCAATTGCCAGCGACGAGTTCCATCGATCTGCTCGCACCACAATTCCATCGTGCCAATTTCGGTGAGCATCGCGGACAGTCGCGCATCAACGATTGCGTTATCACCGCGTTTGCGAGTCGTCAGAACGGTCCGAATTGGCGGCAGTGATGTTAGTTGTTCGGGATCAAACGGAATGATCTGGCCCGGCTTGTCGGTCAATCGAGTTCCCGAGACAAGAATCGGAAACTCCACTGGCTCTGAGGTGCGAACCTTGAAGGTACGATCGATCGGCGTTGGCTCCGCAGACGCTTCTGTTCCCGCCGAGACCAGACAAAGTGCGGCGCGAGTTCCATCAGCCTGCTCGATGCCGATGTAATAGGTTCGCGCGAGTCCCGCGACGATCCG
>CAIJTV010000917.1:0-2512 GCA_903823635.1 uncultured Planctomycetaceae bacterium | reverse complement strand
CGTTGAGTTTATCATCCCAAAACTCCATAAAACGATAGCTCGAGGAACAACGCTTCCCCTGGACAGAATTGATTTAAGATCTTCAATCTCCAGCATTTCCGTCCTCAAACATTACAAGTGTCTCAAAACTGTGACAGAACACTTGCTCGATTATCGGCCCTAAACCCTTACTGCAATCAGCAGCCACGGCCTAAACTGAGGCAGCCTGTGGATGCATCCTCGCGGAGAGTCGACGGCAGGCGACTTCGAGATTCGGTAAGTCCATCCGTAACGGATATCAATGGCGACTTGACCCGCGGACGTGTTCGACCATACTCCGGTCATGCGGTTCCCGAAACAACTCAGATCGGGTTATGGTTCCAAAACCATATATCCAAAAGTCTTTTAGCCACGACAACTCTGATAATGGCGGAACGTCCTGAATCTAAATCCCTGCAAAGTTTGAACCACCACTCAAGCCACATGATTCTTTATGTCACCATTGCTTGAAGTTGACAATTTGTTCAAAGCCTATGGCAGCCTCAAGGCTGTCGATGGGCTCAGCTTTTCAGTGAACGCCGGGGAGGCATTTGGTTTGTTAGGCCCAAATGGCGCGGGTAAGTCCACGACGATGATGATGATTTGTGGCCTGCTGGAACCGGACTCAGGTGAAGTCAGGCTGGAAGGTAAACCACTTGATCGCAGGATTCCTCAGAGTCGACAGCGGCTGGGCGTGGTGCCTCAGGATCTGGCGATTTATCCCGACCTGACAGCTCGCGAAAACCTGCTGTTCTTTTCCAGTCTCTATCAACTGAGCGGTCAGCAACGAAAACAAAAAGTCGACGAAGTTCTGGAACAGGTCGGCCTCTCGGCTCGTGCGGATGATCTGGCAGATACATTCTCAGGCGGAATGAAACGGCGTCTGAATTTTGCGGCGGCCGTCATGCATGATCCTGTACTGCTGATTCTCGACGAACCCACTGTCGGTGTGGATCCTCAAAGTCGTGCGCATCTGATCGAATGCATTCGCAGTCTGCAGACGAATGGCACCGCGGTGATTTATGCGAGCCACTATATGGAAGAGGTTCAGGCCATCTGCTCACGTGCGGCCATCGTGGATCACGGAAAAATGCTGGCCTGCGATACGATTTCGGAACTGCTGAAAGAAATTCCGTTCGAAATTGAATTGCGGATCGGGAATGCGTCTCTTCCGCCGTCACTTTCATTAGGCTCTACCGCAACGATCGATCGAGATGGTGATGAGACGGTTGTCCGCATCAGTACCTCCGAGGTGAATACCGAAGCCGCCTTGAATCATGAAGTCACGTCGATCCTGACGACGTTGGGGCAACATTCAATCGGCGTGCGATCCATCAGAACTCACGAACCAAATCTCGAACGCCTCTTCCTGAAGCTGACCGGTCATAAACTCAGAGACTGAGAACGATCATGCCTTTTATTGATCTTTCACAAATCCCAGCCATCGAACCTGTCCCGGGTTGCCGCATGCGAACTCCGCATGGCCAAAACGTGATGCTGTCGTATCTTGAAATGGAAGACGGTGCCGAAGTGCCGCTCCATCATCATCCTCACGAACAGGCCGGAATGCTGATCAAGGGTCAGGTTCAACTGACGATTGGTGATGAAACTCGCATTTGCGAGGCTGGTTCTCTGTTTATTATTCCTCCGAACGTGCCTCATCGTGCGGTGGCTGTGAATGGCCCGGCTGTGGTGCTGGACGTTTTCAGTCCCGTCAGAGAAGATTACGCGGAACTTGCCAATCGTTATATTCCCCCCGTCAAAGCCAATGGCTGATACTTCCCCTGCCTGCTCCGACATAACCTGCTATCTTGCAACAACCTTCCTGTGAGTGATTCCATGAACCGTGTGATTGTCCGCCCTGAAAAACTCGATCTTGATTCTCCTGGCCGCAGAGATTACTGGGTTGCTCTTGAGCACGACAGTATCTGGGGCGATCACCTGATGCCGCTCACGGTGTTTGTTGGGCCGGAAGCAAAAGACGGAGAAGGCCTAGTTTCGTTCGGTTCAAATCACGGCAACGAATACGAAGGCCCTTGCGTCCTGAAGCATCTGGTGCGTGATATCCGCATGGAAGATGTTCGCGGGCGAATCATCCTGATCCCCGTTTTGAATCCTGCCGCGTTCCTCGCCGGAACTCGGGAAAGCAAACTGGATGACGGCGTGAACTTGAACCGAGCCTTCGTTGACGGAGCCGGCGTGACACCATCACTTGCCGGGATTACTCATCGAATCGCGGCCTTCGTTCGCAAATACATCTGGCCGCGAGTTCACATCGTACTGGACCTGCATTCTGGTGGTGATGTTGCTCGATTCGCCATCTGCGCGAATTTTCATCCGGTTGATGATCCGGAGTTGGCTGCAAAAATCGAAACGACAGCTCGATGGTTTGGTACGCCCGCCCTGATGGTTTATCAAAACGCAACTCCGGGACTGCTGCCGTCAGAAGCGGAACGACTCGGCAAAATCACCGTCGGCACAGAACTCGGCTGGG
>CAIJTV010000916.1:0-9491 GCA_903823635.1 uncultured Planctomycetaceae bacterium | reverse complement strand
CGGTCGCGGTCAGTGATTTTGATAAAGACTTCTATCCGGATATCTATGTCGCCAACGATATGGAGGCCAACAACCTCTTTGTTCGTACCGTGAGCAAAGCCCCGGACAACGGTACGGGTTCGATACACTATCGTGACGTGGCGCCGGAGTCCGGGTGCGCTGTGAGCGGAGAAGGTCTCAACGAGGCCAGCATGGGGATCGCCTGTGCGGACTTTGATGGCGATGGGTTAGTCGATCTCTATTTGACACACTATTACCAGATGAAAAACACGCTCTACCGTAACCTTGGGGGGGGGCAGTTCGAAGATGACAGTTTTCGAACTGACGTTGCAGTGACCAGTTTTCCGTTTCTTGGATTTGGTGTAGTCTCATTGGACGTTAATCAGGATCGATATCCTGATTTATTTGTTGCCAACGGCCATGTACTTGGCCCAACGATTGACCCAAATGCAATGACTCCACAGTTACTGCTGAACGACGGTCGGGGCAATTTTATGGATCATTCGAAGACAGCTGGCGCATATTTTGAAGATGTTTGGCTGGGACGTGGAGCCGCGGGGGCTGATTTTGATAATGATGGAGATCTTGATATCTGCGTTTCCCATATTGACCGACCCGTTGCTTTGCTGCGGAACGACACCACCACAGGAAAGAACTTTATTACGGTACAACTCGCCTGTCGGAATCGCACGCCGTGCCACTGTGCGAGGGTGACAATGACAGATGGAGACCATCACGTAATGCAGGTCTTTGGAGCGGGCGGAAGCTACCTGTCGTCGTCCGATGATCGTCTGCACTTCGCAGTCCAGGACAGCTCTTCAGTAGTCAGACTGCTTGTGGAATGGCCCTCGGGACAATCTGAACTCTATGACGCACTGCCGGTCAACCGCGGCTGGCAAATCACAGAACGCCGCTCGCCATCTGAGAGCGTAAAATGAGCGACGATCTGAGGATTACTTTGAAATCAACGGACCATCCACCACGTCCTCGACGGCTCCTCGCCGGCATTGCATTGCTTGTCTTAACGGGACTCTTTGTTTGGTTGGGCGTTTCCTATTATAACGCAAGCCAATCGCTGCAACGTGGAAAACGTTTTCTTCGGCAAATGCGCAATGTCGAAGCGGAAGCCGAGTTTCAGCGGTTTATTCGATGGCATCATTCTCACGCGGAAGCTCGCCTTTTGCTGGCTGAGGCTATTGTGAAAGGGGATCGTCGGCAACCTCAGGACGCTGCGGAGATTGCCATGGACCTGCTTCAGGGAATCCCTGACTCTTCACCGCTCGCGGCCGAGGCGAGGATGCGACAGGGCCGACTTGCGTTGTTCATTCTGCAAAGGCCGGCCATTGCAGAAGAACTGTTACTGAAGTCTGTCCGCTTGAATGCTCAACTGCTCGACTCCCACTTTCTGCTGTGGAAACTGTTCGATTTAACGGAACGCTTTCAGCATGCTGAGGAACATTTTTGGAACGTCTACCGATTGACTGAGGAATCTGCGAAAGCTGAACGCCTCCGTGAATGGTACACGAGCCAATTCAGCCCAGGAGCCGCAACGGCTGAACTGGACAGAAGAATGGGGTTTCTTCAGGCGGGCGAAATGGCAAATGATTTCGCCTCCCGAAACCGACTTTCCGCATTCATGAAAAATGAAAGCGATTCGGCTGTCGTCGTAGCGGCAAATGCAAGGGCGTTGCTGGATAGCCGAGAACGCGACGCGGCTGTTGAACTTCTGCTGGGGGTTAAGAACATCGAATCGGCGGTTCAGAATCATTTTTTTCTGTTTACATTGATCGAAGCAATGATTGAGCTGGGGAGACTGGAAGAGGCGAAATCGTTTTTTGCAAAATGGAGGACATCCAGGGATGAACACATTTTCTGGCGAACTGCCGGGCGGATTGCGGAGATCGCTGAAAGGAACGACAAAGCCGCTGTCGAAGCCTATGACCAAGCCCTCAAAATATGGCCCGGTCCGGCAGAGTGGACCTTGATGCACCGCCGTGCTCAATGTTTAGCTCGTCTGGGTGATCGGGAAGAAGCGGAAAAGGGCCGTCAGGAATCCAAACGCATCGAGCAGTTAATGGAAACTGAAATTCATAACAAGCTGCGGCTCGCTCTGGTTGATCTTAAGGATCCGGGCACCCTGAAGTTGATGGTTGAATTCTACCGTAGTCTGAATCGGGCTCGAGAATCAACCTGTTGGCAAACCGAACTTGAACGATTGTTGTCTGCACGTTGAAAGTTATACTGCGGTACCGAGCTTTTCCATCCTGTCCCATTGCTCTGATTAAGAACAATAGCATTGTGTTTAGGAGCGAGGCCATAAGGGGCGGTTTGCTGAGACTCGCATTCAGTTGTTCGTGACGTGTTAACTGATTTTTTTGACAAAGTCTGAATGGGATGCTTGATATGAAATCATCTTTCGTTGGATTAGCAGTTCTGTGTCTTTGCTTTTCCGCTGGATGTGGCGGGGCAGTTGATGAAATCCCACCAGGAGGGGGAGGCCCGTCCCCACAATCACCGGAGGAAATTAAGAAGCAAATGGACGAGAGCATGAAGAAGAGTGGCGGGAAGTACAAAGGGTCCTTGCCTGGTGAAACAAAGTAAAGGGCTCAGTATCATTCGGAATAGAAGTCCCGATCGAGTCCCTGCTCAACATGGCGTTGATCCGCTGGCGTAAGTTCGAGGGCTGGAGTTTTCCAGAAACTTCAGCCCTTCTGACGCGTTTATGACGATCCTGATGTAGAGATCGCCTGGACACAGAATCGCCGCAAACGGTTATCAGTTCGCCTTGATCAACTGCAATCGCATCAAGGTTCTGAACACGCGGACGACGTCCGAGAGCGCGACCGTGCCCAACAACTGTTTCTCGTCCTGTACGACGACGACATCGCGTTCCGTTTCGATCAGACGGCTGAGCGCTTCAGGGAGCCGAGAGGTCGGTGAAACCGTGATCAGCCGGCTCTTTGCGATGCTCGTAACTGGCTCCGACAGAGTCGCTTCCTGACCACTGGCCAGAAGATCAACCATCGCCGGCAAAGCACACTTATGGTCCAGCAATGAAGCACGAACAGGGGGCTGCAGTGCGACCAGAATATCATTCTGACTCACGACTCCCGTAATCTGATTGTTGTCGTCCAGCACCACCAGAAATCGAACGCTATTATCACGCATCATTGTGATCGCAGTGGCCACCGGTTCTCGACTGGCAATCGCAACCGGAGCACTCATCACATCTCGAACTGTTTGAGCACCCCGGCAGAAGATTTCATCGAGCGATAAGTCGCTGTCCAGATCCACCAGGCGGAGTCGCTTCAGAGGCTGCAATTGCTGAAAGACGCTGTAGTAGAGCAGCATCGCCCGAGCAAAACTGCCGGGAGTGATCATGCCTTTAAGTTGATGCGGATCGTCATAAATCAGGATCTGCTCGCAATCCTGCTGAACCAGAATCTCCAGAGCATCCAGCAGGGTAGCGGATGGGCTGAGGCTGGGTGATTGACGCGAGATGAGATTGCAGACGTTGGTGGTCAGAATGCTGCGGTCGCGATCATTTTCTTTGAGAGTGTTCAAGTAGCGAGGCAGGCAGAGAAGAATCGTGGAGTGTTTCAGCAGTCCGATCAGATCGCCTTTCGCGGAATCGATCACCGCCACGGAATTCAATTTGGATGGATCTTTTCGGCCGACCACATCACCCAGAGTAAGCTCGGAACTGACCACGGGAACCGGAGTCGTCATCAGTTCGGTGACAGATTTCAGCCGGGCAAAGAAGCCAAATTCATTGCGAGCCAGCTGATTGAAGAGATCAACAACGCTTTGAACCATGCGCGCACCAATCCTCGTGGAAAATGGGGAATTCTGCTCAAGTTATCGTGATCCTCTGCCGGGACTTGCAGATGTTTGCTGTCAATTCGGTCCGATCAGGGTAAAATCCCGCAGCTCGCTCCATCAAGAACCTTGGCGCGTACGTAATTCCGGGGTACCAGTTTTCCCCTGATACGGTGCTGGTTTTTCTATTCAATGTCTTTTTCGGAACCCAGTGAAATGCGATTTCCAACGACTCTTTCCGGACTTGCCCTGGCCGCGTTTTTCGCTGCGGGATGTGATGAGGGCAGTTACCAGGACTACAGCAAGGCTCCTTTGAGCGAAGGTCACGATCACGGACATGACCATGGTCATGATCACGGGCACGATCATGGCGGTCATGCCGGAAAGTACGGCGGGCATGTGCTTGAACTGGATGATACTCACGGTCACCATGCCGAGATGCTGTTTGACAACGCAACTCGCGACATCACACTTTACTTCTATGGCAGCGAAATCGGCGTCGGTAAGCCGGCGACAGGTCTGGCGTTCGAAATCGAAAAGGATGGAGCCGAAGTCATTCTGGAAGCCAAGGCCTCCCCGCTCGAAGGCGAAACCGAAGCCACAGCGTCACGATTCGTGGTTGCAGGCAGCCAGCTCCCTGAAGCGATCAAATCCGAAGAGCAACTGGACGGACATTTTCACGTCACGATTGACGGAAAAGAACTCGTCGGCGAATTCCATGCTCATAGCCATGATGAGCATGCTCATGGTGAGGGCGAAGCCAAGGCGGAACAGAAGGACAATGATCACAAGCCGGCCGAAGAAAAGTCAGAGGCCCCTGCCGCGGATGCTCCGAAGGCCGAAGCGGCTCCCGCTGCAGACGCCCCGGCCGTAGAGGCACCTAAACCAGCTGCCGATGCTCCAAAGGCTGAGTAGTGCAACTTCAACACTTGACCTGCAAGTAGGATGGGCATTCTTGCCCGTCGAAACTCAGTCGGACAAGAATGTCCAACCTACATATCAGGTTTTGATAAAGCACTCGTGTTGACTGCACGAATGCTGAGGAGGCGTTGCTGTTCGTGTTGATCACGAACAGGGCTGTCTTTCCCACGATGCGATAAGTTTGCTTCTCCAAATCGGGCATTGACCTATGAAACCGGATGCTCGCTTCGGGCTGACAACTCTGACCTGCGTCGTCATTGCCAGCATGATTGGGTCCGGTGTGTTTACGACCTCCGGATTCTCCATCGCGGCCCTCGGTTCTGCGGAACGGGTTTTGGTTGCCTGGTGTATTGGCGGTGTCGTCGCAATCTGCGGAGCGATCGCGTACGGAGAACTGGCCCGTCGGCTGCCAGTCTCGGGAGGCGAATACCTTTATCTCAGTCGGCAGTTGCATCCGTTCGCAGGCTTTCTGGCAGGCTGGATTTCGCTGACCGCGGGGTTCAGCGGGGCCATCGCCATGGCCGCGATTACATTTGAAGCCTATGCGGTCCCGGAATCCATTCGCCCTGCATGGTTTTTACCGAACAGCGTTGCCGTCGCTTCCATTCTGATCTTCGGATTCGGGCACGCGTTTCTGGTCAGACTTTTTGCCGCCATCCAAAACGCCGTCGTGGGAATCAAGCTCATCGCACTGACCACGTTTCTGATCGCAGCCGCCACTCAGATTTCGTCGCGACAATGGTATTGGGCACCGCTCGAAGACAACCTGCCACCCGCATGGTCGATGGCGACGTTCACAGCCATGGCCGGATCGGTCATGTGGATTTCTCTCAGCTACGCCGGGTTCAATGCCGCCGTGTATATCGCGTCCGAAGTAAAAGATCCCGAAGTCACGGTCCCGCGTTCATTATGGCTCGGAACAATTCTTGTCACGGTTCTGTATATTTCTCTCAATGCCGTTTTTGTTTCCGCCGTTCCCGCGTCCGAGCTGGCAGGGAAGCCCGAGATTGCTGCGATCGCGGCCAAGGCTGTTGGTGGTAATTCGATGGAACTACTGATCCGCTGTGCGATCGGACTCGGAACTCTGTCGTCGGTGGCGGGAATGATTATGACCGGTCCGCGAGTCTTCTCGCGAATGGCCGATGATGGCGTGTTCCCGGCCATGTTTCGAACCGGACCGAACTCGATCAGTCGAACCGTTCTGCTGCAGACAGTCATCGCAGCCAGTCTGGTGATGGTGAGTAATCTGTCGGAGCTTCTGGGATATCTCAGCACAACCCTGGCACTCTCATCGGCGGTGGCAGTCTTTACTCTGCTGTTGCCTGCAAAGCGCTCCGCCGCCGAGTCGGATCGACCGATGTCGACTGCAGTCAGACTTTGTGCGATCACTTATGTCGCATCGACGATTGTGATCGCCGGACTGATGGCAAAGAATGAGCCAGCCGATCTGAAGGCCACGGGAATAACACTGCTGCTGGGTGGAATCTTGTGGCTTTTCAGTCGCGGACGATTTCTGCCGGAAAACAAAGGGTGAGAGATTCTTTCTGACTTCTATGAGCCCCGGATTGGCGGGCTCATTTGACTCGGAGATCATCATCCGTTGTGATGCCTGCTCACTTGGGCTGACAAAGAGCCCGCTCTTTCCCCACCTCTTGCTTCCACGCCCGTTCGACCTTTACGGAGCAAAACAATGAATTCTCGTCGCCAGTTTCTTTCGACATCAGCCGCAGCGGCTGTTGCCGTCGCACTTAACAAAACAGTCAACGCATCCGCCAACGAAGCGGCGGCGGATATCCCGATCGTGGATACTCATCAGCATCTTTGGGATTTGTCTCAGGTTCAGCCCCCATGGCTTTCTGGAGCACCAAAGATTCTGAGCCAGACTTATGGTCTCGCCGAATACGCCAAAGCGACAGAAGGTCTGAATGTCGTGCAGGCTGTTTACATGGAAGTGGACGTCGCTCCTGAAGATCAGGTCAAAGAAGCCGACACACTGTTGGAGATCTGTCGCAGCAAGAAAGGTCCCACAGTCGCCGCAGTGATTTCAGGACGACCAGGACAGGAATCGTTTGCTCCTTACATTCGACGATATGCCAAAGACAAAGAGATCAAAGGTGTGCGCCAAGTGTTGCATGCGGAAACTGCTGAAAAGGCCATGTGCCTGAAGCCGCAGTTCGTGGCATCAATCAAACTATTGGGCGAACTGGGGCTCAGCTTCGACTTGTGCATGCGAGCAGGCGAACTCTCTGACGGCCTCGCTCTCGCGAAGCAATGTCCCGGAACACGTTTCATTGTGGACCATTGCGGCAACGCGGATCCGTCAGTCTTCCTGAAGAATGCCGCAGGCGATAAGCCAGCTCACGATCCACAAAAATGGCGCGACGATATCAAGGCTCTGGCCGATCAGGAGAACGTGATTTGCAAGATCAGCGGCATTATTGCCCGTGCTCCCAAGGGAGTTGCATTCGTTGAATCACTCGCGCCGATTGTCAACCACTGCCTCGATAGCTTCGGTCCTGATCGAGTCATCTTTGGCGGTGACTGGCCTGTGTGTCTGCTTGGCGGAAGCTACAAAGACTGGGTGACCACCCTGCGACAAATTATTTCCAGCCGCCCGATTGCAGATCAGAAGAAACTACTGTACCAGAACGCCCGCAAGTTTTATGGGCTTTCATAGAACCCGACACTGAATCACCAGAGAGAGTCCAGCACTGCAAAGCGCCCAAACGGCGAAGGCAATGATCCATTGCCTTCGCCGCTGACGTTTAAACACTTCCGTTGGTGCCGATTCCATCTGTGAATGAATGTCATCCGCGTCCTTCTTATCTGGAGAATCGTAGACACCGTCGCTGCCAGGTGTGGATACCCGATAGTGACCGCCCGGCATCACTTCGACACGATAGGAATTGCCCCAGATATCCTTTCGAGTAGCAATTGGCTGTAAGGCTTCAACAGGATTTGCCGCAATCTCCGCAGCGATGCGTCTGGTCTCATGCCATGTCTGGATTCTCCTCGCTTCTTCTCGGCCAATGTCGAAATGCGGAAGAAGATTAAGGAAGATCGGAACAGGAAGAGTGACCAACGCACTTAGAAGCAGGCGGACCACGGCTTTGAACCAGTCGAACGCGTCCCACCCGGAAAACAGCTTAAGTGGACCCACAAACGCACCTTTGATCGCACTGCTATTGCCGCATGCTTTGCAAACAGCGACTCATCGCTGGTTACAAAATCGACATCTATTCAATCCTGTTTGTTTCACCCGTTGCGATGATCTTAGAGTGAAACTGAGACAACGGGAAATATTCGCTCGTCAGTGAACCCGGGGGGCTGTCAACTTCAAACATGACGTAGCTGCCGGATCGGAAGACAGGCCGCTGGTTATACGGAAAGAATAACTTCGACTTGCCGGCTTCCAACGCAGCAGGCAAAAGCATATTCGGGGGCACGTCGTCTTCCCAGCCGTCTTCCCTCAGATTCGCCACGACATACCGAACATGGCAGCGTTCAGTTTCCTGCAGCATCTCAACACGTCGGCGAGGAAAACAGCGGGCCAGCACGTCGAGGTACACAAATCGCGTGGGCGGATTATATTTCAGTCGTGGATAGAGATGAATCAGGTTTCCGTTGTAGGCCAGTAACTCGCGATCAGGAATACTCATTTCGCGAAGGTGATCGATTAACGGTTCGAGTTCCGTCCAACACGGGAACGGACTCTGCGAAATCGAATCCTTGACATCGGTCGGTAATGAACCGTAAACGCAAGCAGAGAAACACGGTTGGAGATATGTCACGCGACTCTTAATGCTGCCCCCTGAACTCACGATCGACATGAGCACAATCACACAGGCAAGGCCTGAAGCCAAACTAAACGGGAATCTCGCGGCAGCCTCTGATCTCACTTGAGAAGCGACGGCGATTTGTAGTCCACGAAATAGCTCTGTCACCAAACGAATACAGATGGTGATCGCCAGGATTATTCCGGGCACATGGACGTAATCAAAGAGTTGTTGCAATAACACCGCCTGCAGTAACCATCCAAGATAACAGGCACACAGCAGTGATCGACGGTTTCTGATACTGATCACGATCGCGGGCAGATGGAACATCACCCAGGGCCAGAATCGTGACGCATGAGCCTGAAAACGTTCCAGATTCCAGCGACTTCGCCCGGCCTGATAATAGTCACCATTCCAGGAAGTCATCATTTCCACGAAGTACGTCCAGCAACCGGCATGGACCATCCAAAGTATTCCAAGCAATCCCACGACTGCGCCGGCCGCAATGACGTACCCAGAATGCTTCAGCCACGATTGGGTTGAAGCGAACTGACTCCGCGAAGCCAGCATCACTGCCACAGCAGGGATCGCCACGAATGGCTTGATCCAGAATGCGACGGCCCACAAGCCACCCTCAAGAAGCGCCTGCAGCAGAAAATTTCGCCCATGGTGATCGCCTGGAACGAATGCTGGCTGTGATGTCGCATTCCCGAACTGAACACAACACATCTTTCGCGTGGCCACGGCCAACAGACATGACAGCAACATCCACGTGTCGCGCTGACAGTGGCACCATTCTGAGGTGCCCATGTAGAACACCAATAACAACGACGCCAGTACAGCCATCGAAGCGTCCTGCAGTCGTCGCGAGCCTGTTCCACTAGCAACAGCGCGACAGAGTATTCCCGTGATGCCAATCACGATGACAAGATCGAAGACTCTCAGCACCTGATCCGACTCGCCGAAGAGGCTGCG
>CAIJTV010000915.1:0-4916 GCA_903823635.1 uncultured Planctomycetaceae bacterium | reverse complement strand
CTCTCACCTCGAATCGAAACCATTGATGGCGTGCCACAGTTGCTGATCTTTCATGGAGATGGGCTGGCCGGTCACGATCCATCCACAGGAAAAATGCTGTGGGAATATCCGTGGACGAACCAGTACAAGATCAATGTGGGGCAGCCCATACGTTTCGAGAATCAACTGTTTCTCAGCAGTGGCTATGACTCAGGCTGCGTAATGATTGACCCCACTCAGCTGACCAACAATCGCCCAAAAGAAGTCTGGCCGCCAAACAAGAGCATGAAGCTGAAGTTCAACGAAGCCGTGTCGCTGGGCGATTACGTCTACGGGCTCGACGATGGAATTCTGGCCTGCCTCCATGTGCGAACTGGCGAACGAATGTGGAAGGGCGGTCGATATCGATACGGTCAAATCCTGCTGTGGGGTGACAAGCTGCTGGTGCAATCTGAGCCGGGCTTCGTCGCGATCGTGGAAGCGACGCCGCAGAAGTTCATCGAGGTGACTCGTCTGGAGGCCCTTAACGAGCGAACATGGAACGTTCCGGTCGTCAACCGCGGTCGTTTGTATGTTCGAAATGCCGCGGAAGCAGCGTGTTATCTGCTCCCTGCAGCCTTACAACCCTGATCATTCAGCGGCCCGCATAATCGAATTCACCCGACGAGACAGCAGAACCGTGCAACTCCGAAGAACGAAACCGGGGCCACTCCCGAATCAGCATCCCTCGCAGGAAAATTATTTGCGAGTCGACCAATTGCAACCAATGGTTCACGGTTGACTGAAATGTGCAGCCGAATATCTCGTCTGACTTTCGGTCGTGATTTCCGTGCGAGACGTGAGATGGCCGAGCAGACGCTTCTGGAAGCACCAACCCCTGTTTTTGTTGAACGCCGTCAGCGAGATACCGCCGCTCCAACTGCAGTTGCCGAGCGTCGCCAGTTTCGCGATGGTGACCGATCAGCTCGTCCGGAAGTTGCAGAGCTGGCCAACGCAATCGATGATTACAAAATCGCATACCGTCGCCGATTCATCACTTTTGAAGAGCTGTTCGACGTGATGACATCTCTTGGATATCATCGGTAATCGTATCGTCCAGAGGCTGAACTCAAGAATCGCGGCACCGCCAATCAGGGCATCGCCGCGTACAATGTTCATGCGTTTGAGTATCCGGGCTGTCTTTCAGCCACGTTAATCTCCCGCTATGCGTAGCTCTCCTGCAAACGCCGAATATCGGGTCCGAGCAGTTGCATGACAATGCTCTTACGGAATGCCGCCTGCGCATCGGACATGCGGCAAGGTACGTCCGGTCAGACCATCAACGATTTCAAACAGATCGCTTCGCCTGCTGCGATCCAAAAAATGCATCCTGCGGACCTTCTATAAAGCTGGCAGGTTGAGCCCCGTTCTGAACTAATCGCGAAATCGCGTCGGACAAGTATGTCCAACCAACATGATCTGGCTTGGCAACGCACTACTTGCCTACAGAAAAACGTCCGAATGTCATGATCGTGATATCATCGTTCTGATCTCGCCCATTCGCATGTCGGCGAACATCTGACAGCAGTGCGCGGCCGAGTTCTTCAGGATCCGGGGAACCAGTCCCCACAAACTCACGCACGCGTTCTTTCGTGTAAAGCTCCCCGTTGGGATCCATGGCTTCATCGACACCGTCGGTGATCAGGATAAACATTTCACCTTCACCGATTTCTCGCTCGATGACTTCATACGGATAATCGTCCATGATGCCGATCGGAATGCCGATTGTGGAATCATCGATCTCATCCACTTCGCCATTTGCGCGACGGATGAGTGGAGACATGTGTCCGGCATTCGCGATCGTAATCCGGTTTGTATCGAGATCGATCACACCAAGGATGTAAGTCACGAAGCGACCTTCCACCATGTTATGACACATGTGGGAATTAATTCTATGAATGGCAAGGGCAACGTCATCCGTGAAGCTCATGGTGTTCTGTACAACGCTGGCGATACGCGACATGATCAAAGCGCCAGGAACGCCTTTTCCCGCCACATCTCCGAACGAGATACAAACCTTTCGTTCGCCGATCATGAAGCAGTCGAAGTAGTCTCCGCCAACCGCCTGAGCCGCATCGTACGACGCGTAAAACCGATATCCGGGCACTTCCGGCAGCTTTTCCGGCAACAGCGCTCTCTGAACGCCGCTGGCGATTTTCATCTCCTTATCCTGCTTCTGCTTGTCGATATACGACTGCATCAGCCGTGCGTTTTCATAGGAGTGAGCGGCCTGACTAGCGACAGCCAGCAGCAGTTCCAGATCTTCATCCGTGAATCGCTTCATCGGATTTTGAGTATCCAGGTTAATGATGCCAAAAGGCTCACCCTCAATGCTTAACAGTGGCACGCACATCATTGAGTGAATCGTCAGGCTTGAGATCGATTCACTGGCACTGAACCGCGAATCATTGGCCGCGTCAGCCGAAAGAATCCCAGCCTTATCGTTCAATACTCGGTCCAGAATCGTCCGGCTGAGTCGCACGGATTCATCATCGCTTTCCTGTCTCCGCTTCTGAGCCGCCGGAATAAATCTCCGCTGAGGAGCATTTTGCGGAGTCCTGGCGCCCCGTTCTTCTTTCATCAGGATCGTACCGCGATCGGCCTGCGGGAAGATCTCAAACAGAGTATCCAGAATCTTGTTCGCGATCCCACCAATCTCAATCAACCCAGCAAGACTCTGATTGATTTTCAGAATGCCGCGAAGCTTGTCCTCAGGACGAACTTCAAACACACCAAAACCTCGAGCCGATGCGGAGCCCATAATGGTCGACGTCGCGCCATCGCTGAGATCCAATCCCGCAATCATTCCGCTCGACGAGGAATCTTCTTCTTCGTCTTCAAAGCGAAACTTAATTGGGCCGAGCTTAATGCGATCGTTGTGATGCAAGGGATGTGGCTGATGTTTCTCCAACGCCTTGCCGTTCACTGAGGAACCGTTGCCGCTGGCCAGATCCTCAAGCATGATCTTGCCATCAACCTCGACAAGCTGAGCATGAAACCTGGACACCATGTTGGAGTCCACCTGAACATTGCAGTCAGGATGTCTTCCCATCCGCGCAGGAAAGCTCTTCAGTTCGTAGGGAAACGACTGACCGTCTTTCAACAGGACTATACGTGCCATGAATCTGCCCATTTCAGGTGAGTGCAAACTGGTTGGTATACAGGGAGGGTTTTCACCAGGAGCACTCGTAATCGCCAATCATCCAACAGAACCCGCAGGAGTTCCAGTGAACGATCATGCTGTTTGAAGTCTCCCAACTTTGGCTTGAAATACAGCCGACTGCCAGTACGAAAACCGACAATTTCAGTTCCAGAGCAGGGTTTCTGACAATCTCACCATCTACCCCCGCCGGACTCAGTCACATTTGCCAAAAATGGTCTCCACGTTTCCGCGGAGCACCTGTTTCCCCAGGGTGACGGCTCGGTCGACTGACCAGCGACGTCCAATCACGAAGTCTTCCGCTAAAACCTTCGCCAAAATCCGGCGATACATCGCAAATTTTGGCAAAGCAAACTCCAGCTTGTACATGTCACTGTAGTACCCGATCTGCTTTGTCATTGGCACAGCTTGCAACCGAGCTCGCGTATCCGTCTCGATGTGCACCGGGATGTTGGAGTACCACCAATGTCCGCTGGTAATCACGTTGGGGAAAATCCAGGAGTAACTGACGAGTTCCTGATTGCTGGTTTCCGCAAGCACGGATACCGGGAACAGTACCGTTGGAAATGCATTGAACAGCGCTTTGTAATGGATCAGGGAAGTTCGTGAATCATAAAGGTCCTGCCCCTGAAATACGCCGTCTTCATAGACGCGGCGATTGACTCCGATCATCAAATCAAACGGCAGCTTGTACTCGACACAGTACTCCGCCAGAGTCCAGAAGACGAACTGACTGAGTGTCGCAGATTCACTGGCGGTCAGGTCATTCCCAGCAAACACCTTCGAAACAAGTCCGCTGGCCGAGGCAGTACTGACGGCGGCCGGT
The DNA here is from genome assembly GCA_903823635.1 of uncultured Planctomycetaceae bacterium. Lineage (GTDB taxonomy): Bacteria > Planctomycetota > Planctomycetia > Planctomycetales > Planctomycetaceae > SXXK01. The sequence continues at coordinate 912 of CAIJTV010000915.1, read as the reverse complement.
GAAAAATCAGGAGGTAATGAGATCGCACAAGCCCGTACTCCGTTCGCTTTGAAATGAGCGAATAACTTGCCGACGGCATCTTTCAACTCGGCCGCATTTGTCGGCGTCAACGAAGTCGCTTTCTGGAGTCGTTCACGAACTGTCGCTTTGCCAAGATGAAAGACCAGATCGTCTGTTCGCAGACACGGAACATATTTCTTCGTGTCAAATCCCTGCAGAGGATCATCAAAGTCGTTTGTCAGGTAAACCTGATCAAGACCAGAACGATCCAGAACCTGCTGCTCCCAATCCGCAGCCTGCATCTGCTTCAGCGATCGATCATAAAGTGCTTCCCAATTATCAACCGTGAGGCGATCTTCCTGAAAACCAAAGAAGACCTGACACATCTCCAGCAACCAACTGTATTGAGCCGTGTTTTCAATCGTCGTCAGCCACGGAATCAGTCGTCCCACCTTTTCCTTCGGCGCGAGACCAGGTTCTTCAATCTGCGATTTGGGCATCCCGGATGAATGAGCAAGCTCGGTGTAGTAGTGATAGCCCAAAATATCCGCGAGTGTCTTTGACGCAGGCTGATGTGGATTAATGTGCGTGTGCGGATCAATGAGCCTCATGGATTGCAGAGGCTCGAGAACTTCCTGAATCAGACTGAACGACATTGAAGCATCAACTCCTGAGCAAGACATTGAGAAGACAGGATAAATGGAGAGGCCAGACTGATGATGGTTGACGGCCACTTAGGTGTGGAATTGGACTTGCAAAGACCAGCCATGAGTCACAGGCCATCAAAGAAAACCACTGTTTGAAGCCAAATCTTACCGACAGTCGGAGCCCTCGCCAACGGTGCCGCTTTGCTCTGCACACAATGGCACCAAATTCGCTACATTGGTGGGCCGAACTCGACTGCCAATGCCG
>CAIJTV010000914.1:0-1652 GCA_903823635.1 uncultured Planctomycetaceae bacterium | reverse complement strand
GAATTTTGTCGTGTCATTAAACGCGGCGACGAATGAGTTGATTGGAATGTACCACTGCTGAATGTACTCGTATGTTTTCCCCAGCGTGTCATTGCGCCATCGATAGCCGAAGACAGCTCCACTTGGACTTTTCCCTATCACGTGAAAGTTGATTTTTTCCCAAAGAAGCTGGCCATTATCGGCATTGAACGCGCGCAGTCTTGCAATACGTTGCGACACCTCTGGGGTCAGGCAGATCGAACATGACTTCGTTGGATTTGCCGTTTCAGGAATCATTTCGAACGAACATAGTCCTGGTGCGTTGATTCCGGTATGCGTTGACCATTGTCGACATGACATAGCTGCTTATGCTCCCGGCTCTGGCACTGATCCGTCAACGCACAGTTTTACAACCGGACCGTAGGTACCCCATTCCATTGACAGCGTTCCGTCCATTGTCGTGTCCTCTGTGGCGGACGATCCGTCGTTGTATGTTGCCGTCAGCACGTCGCCGATATCGAGTTCCCATTTGTTGCCCGCGTCATTCAGAACAACAGAATAACTTCCGGCTGGAAAGATGATCGTCCCATACCCCGACTTGAACTTCTCCTGCTTCATCGCAATCGACCACCGCGATGTTGTTGTGATCCCATTGACAACCGCGTCGCCATTCTCGATGCACACACATGGACATTCCGCTGGAGATTCAGCCACGACTTCTGCTGCCGGAGCAGCAGCAATTGCAAATCCGTATCCGTGAATAAACTCTGCGGCTTGCGTTGACCCTCGCTTAAATTCCCCCGTTTTTGCGAGCCTTCTTGATCCAACTGTCGCTGCATCTGAGTTTCCGACAAGTGGAAACCATGGAACCTCGTAAGCCGTCGCGATACTTGTGCCACTTGCAACAGCCAATCCAGTTGTTGGGTAAACAAAAAAGTTGCCGTGGACCACATAACCTTTGGGTGTCGTGGGTGATGTAATCGCATTCAATGCTGTCTGAAATGCCGCCGTAGTCGTTGCCGCAGTGAAGGGGCCTAACGACGTACCATTAACAGTCAGCGTGAACGGTGATGTTCCGAGTGAATCCGTAACAACTTGCCACGCCTTCCTGGTGCCTCGATCCGGGATGATTGCCAGACGCGTACAAGCCACACGCGAAATTGTGTCGTTGATATCCGCATGCAGCACGCATGTGATCATCTCTCGCGACTGTGAGGACCCGAGGTGCGCATCCGTCGTCGAATCTGCCGCCAGCGCATCGCGCCCGAGCAAACCCTGCAATGCTCTGGCAAAATCCTCATCAAGCCAGAATCGCTTTTTTCCCATCTGATTGTCCTCTTCGTTACCACCAACGTTTGGCTAGATAGGAATTCCGGCTGCAGCAAAATCGACTAATGGAGCATTGGCCAGTGACACAGCACTGATCCCGGGAACAAACACGGTTGCCAACGTGGTCCATGGAAGCGGATCCCGCACGCTGAAGTTTGATGGCGTTCTCGAAACGATTTCCGAGACAAACAGCTGTGGATGGCTTTGAGGAACCCCATGCTGGAACGCAACTGTTAAACCCACATCGTCATCGTCGGTCGAAAAACCTGCAGAGATAACAACACTGCCTTTCGTCACATTGGCCGTTCCAACGGCCGTTGTCTTAGGCCGCAGATGCTTCGAAG
>CAIJTV010000913.1:0-2493 GCA_903823635.1 uncultured Planctomycetaceae bacterium | reverse complement strand
TGCTCTGAGCTTCAGTTTCCAGGTAAGTCCCTCTGAGGGCTCACGCCACCCTGGTCGTCTCGGCATTTCATCTGTGTTAATCTGCGTTCATCTGTAGTCAATATTGCGATTTTATTCGCCGAAATCAGTTCACAAAGAGGCCAATCACACAGTTTCAGTGCATGGCACCTACTCTGTCTCCAGACCGATTTTCAAGACCAACTCACGGACGCCGTTTGAATTTTCCAGTCGGTTTTGGCAGCGCCAAATGCATAGTATAAGGCTGATCTCGGCGGAGTGAGATGGCTACAGTGGCCGTCTCGCTCCGTCGAGACGAGGCCTTGCCGGGTGCCCATGATTGAGGAATCAACAGACCGATTTTCAACACCAACTCACGGACGCCGTTTGAGTTTTCCAGTCGGTTTTGGCAGCGTCAGATGCATAGTGTAAGGCTCATCTCGGCGGAGCGAGATGGCTACAGTGGCCGTCTCGCTCCGTCGAGAAGAGGCCTTGCCGGGTGCCCATGATTGAGGAATCAACAGACCGATTTTCAGCACCAACTCACGGATGCCGTTTGAATTTTTCAGTCGTTTTTTGTGACGCCAAATGCATAGTATAAGGCTCATCTCGGTGGAGCGAGATGGCTGCATTGGGTGGCCCCGGCTCATTGCGTGCAATATCAACGGAGCGGTCAGAACGTTGACGCGACCAGTTTCGCCAGTTCAGTATCGGTATGACTGGGAGGCTGGTCGGTTTCATCGCTACTTGTGTACAGCCACATGGCAACGATAGTTTCGAACTTGGAAAGTGAGACGTGCTGAGTGATGAGGCTTGGAATCAGCGTCAGCGGGATCAAGCCATTCCAGGCTAAGAAAGACCACGAGGTCGGCTGATCGGGCAAAAAACCCCAAGCGACAATTTGCCTAATGACAAGGCACGCCGGGAACGCGACGATGAGCCAATGATAGAGACTTACATTTCTGCGAAGACGTTTGATGATATCAGCAGCACAGGCTCCGAGCTCACCGGACTTGGCCAACTGCTTCTCTTGGTAATTGCCATGTTGCGATATTGCGGAAAGAAGCATGTGCTTCGCTGTTGTGCTCATAGAGGCTCCTGCGCAGTCCGAAACTGCGTCACCGCGGACATCGGTTTGTTGTGGAATCAATCACGGGCAACTAGTGCTGAGGTCAGTTTATTAGTGGCCAATTTGGTTGTCACCCAGCATTTGCGGGTGTGAGTTGCATCGCCGTTCGAGAGGCCGCCATTGGGGGAAAGGGAAGCAAAGATTTAAGATTTGAAATGAGAGATTTGAGAATGTCGTGACAGAACTTGCCACCGACGCGTCTGTCGCTTTAGTCGATCGTGATCAGCGAATCCGGCAGTTCATTGACGTCAGAACTTTGGCGAGGCAACACGGCAGAAAGCTTTCCTGATGCCGCTTCGATTGTTTTGCAGATTGCGTCTGTGGGAGATCCCTGCTTTAGCTGGATGGTTAGTGAACCACAAAGCTCATCCAAAGTGTCTTGTCCCAGAGCATTCAGCACCTGCTGGTCGGCAAGGATGACAGCGACATGTTCGAAGAGCGAAAGATAGATCATCAACCCGCTGCCGGATGCAGTGTGATGAATCCGCTTGTCGAAGAAGATCGCCTGGGCAGACAGTTGGACCTCTTCACGCATTTGACGCGCCGGTGTGAACAGTCGACGCACTGAAGAAATTCGCGAGCCAGCTGCGACGCCCAGCATGAATCCGATGGCCATGGCCACAATGAGCTTGCCAGCCTGAAGCAGGGAAGGATCTTTATCCCAACTACCGGATTCCATGGAGATTGGCGGCGCCGGCCAAAGAATGGCGGTCAGGATCATCAACACAATCCCCAGCAGCAGCCCGACGAGATCTTCCGCGCGGTCATAGCGTCCGGATGACGTCGCCACCACCGGCACGATTTCTGCCGATGTTTTCAACTCGGCTGTACCAACACATTCATTGATTCGTTTACGGTCAGCATCGGAAAAGAAACTTGCGGCAGACAGCATGGAAAATTCTCTTTCACATCAACAGGAGTGTTCTTAGATAAAATCCAGGGAACGCACCCCAATCACCAGGAACCGCTCGAACCACCACCGCCGGAAAAACCGCCTCCAAACGATCCGCCAGAGAATCCTCCTCCACCGCTTCCGCCACCAAAACCGCCGCCACGATGCCTGTTGCTCGTGGCCATCATGTAGAGAATTGCTCCGAGGATCGCAAAGATCGCAGCCCACATCGCCCAGGCCATTCCGCTCGCTCCGCTACGATACAATGAGACGGCAGTAAAGATCCCAACTCCTACCAGCATTACCACGGCAATCGGAAACCATGCGGGAGTCTGCGGCCTGTGCTGCCCCTGCCCCTCCCCCTGCGATGAGCCGCATGATATCCGCCCTTCTATTGGCCGCCCTCGCGCTCGCCGTCCACGCGCAGCTGCCCGCTGAGGGCGATTTTCCAAAGTGCAGTCCAGAGGATACCGCC
>CAIJTV010000912.1:0-3011 GCA_903823635.1 uncultured Planctomycetaceae bacterium | reverse complement strand
TTTTTTGTCTGTCGACAATCAAAAATCAGAAGTGCTCAGGTAGGGACCAGTCTCGAAGTCGCTTCCGACTTGAATCAAATGGAGACTGAGCCGGTGCGCCTGCATTCGCTGAAGCTCACCGGCTTCGCCCTGCAGGAGAATAATGGAATTTCCAGGGTGTGACGGGCGAACCTGAATCCACACCATTTCAGGGATACCAGTTCGACCAGAATCCCGGCCACGACGAGGCAATCACGGGACAACGTCGGGCATTACAGTGTCGCTCAGTACTATTGATCTACAGAGCCCTATCGAGGCAATGCCCAAACAGTGCACTGCTCGGTGGTCCCAGCGGCCGTCAGAGTGTTGCGAATACGACATCCATGATCATGAATCTGCCCTGATCAATCGAGCTGAGATTGACCGGTGTTGAGGCCGCAGTGCTGGTTGACGTCGTCCTTGAAGTGCTTGTTGGAGTCTTCGTGCCGACGGTTTTCGTACCCTTGGCGGCCGATGAATTGTAATGGATCAGTTCGTCCGTTCGGGCATTTGGATCAACAACAGAAATTGTCCACACATAAACCTGCGCACCGCTACCCGGCTGGGATGTTCCACCAGGCTTCAGCACGGCCGTGAATGTGGGCGAATTCCTGATCCACGCAGGGATCTGGCTGAGCGTTCCCTGTCCTGTAACAATCGTTGGCTTGTAATTGCCAAAGTTGATTCTGGTCAGTACGGCGCCTTCGGTTACGTTGAGAACTGGGTTCTTAGCATCGTGGAGCAGAGAAATGTCGCGATAATAGGGAATCCCGGGATCAGCCAGAAAGGTTCCTGAAAGCGGCGTTTTGGCAGTTACAGCCTTACCATCCCAGCGATAAAAATCTCCCGCTGGTGTGATGTAGAACCAGCCACTTGATCCTCTCATCCAGCGTTCATCCTGACCACCAAAATTCCGGCGATCAGAACCTGAAAGAGTCAGGCCAAGTTTCTGATCCAGTTGATAGGCCTCCATCGCTCCCGACGAAGTTCGTGATGCACTTTGCACCCAGCCCTCGGGAACGACTTCACGGACCGTATACTTGCCCGGCATCAGGTTATCAAAGCGATACCAGCCACGTTCGGCTTCCTGCTGAATCGCACCGTCCCCATTGCGATCGATATCCCGCGACGTCGCCGTGGCCACGACTTTCCCGGCCGAATTAACGAGTTCGAAAACGAAGCCATTCATCCACGGTTCCGGCGACTTCTGAGAAGACCCCAGCAAAGTCTGTGGAGTATGCCAGACCTGCGGATCAAGCTGATCCACAACAGTCCCCGTCAGCGATTTGGCTTTACCGCTCCACTTGACCAGATTGCCGTTCGGACTCAAAAAGTACCACGCCGTGTTAACTGCGGACTGGTACCAGTACTCTTTTCCGCCAAAGTTATTGTATCGCGACTCACCACTGGGGAATTGCAGATTCAAGCCCAGTGTCGCTTCTGACTCACGAATCCCATTCGCATTCTTGTCGTGCCACTTTCGGCCCTCGACAATCCCCGGAATGATGGGTTCTTCGTAGGTGATCTCGAGAGTGGGTCGCAGTGCGGCATTAGCCGAATTTCGGCTGACAAACGCTTTCATGTTCCCGGACGCTTCAGCCGACTTGATGAACCAGCCAAAATTCGAGTTAGGGCTATCCAGCCAATCCTGAACATCTGCGACCAGATTTCCGCCGGACCACTCATACGCCCCGAGTGCACCGGCTGCTACAGTCGCCGATGCGCTGGCGAAGTCACCACCGAGTTTCGCCCACGCTGTACCTCCAAACTGAGGAAACATCCACGTGGCATCAAGCCCATTGGTCACTGCACCTTCCATCTCTGTACCGGAAGCATCTGAAAAACCTTCGCCCCATAATCGCAGTGATCGATGCACTGCAACATTGGTCGAACCACCCGCTGTCTGGGCGAGATTCATCGTCAGCACGACGTCAAGAATTGTGGAGCCTTCCGGAATCCCGGCTGCGGCGACATCGAACGCGATCAAACCTCGACGCGCTGCCGCTGTACCACCAGCCCCACCGGCCACGATAAATTGGCCCTGACCATTCGCCTGGTCACCTGTGGGCACGCTGTAAATTGTGTTGTCGCGACTGGCGGCCAATTGCACGACCACCGCGCTAAGCAAGCTGCGAACCTCCAGAGACTCCGCCGCACAACAGGCAGCCCACGCGCTGGGGCGTCGTCGAGTCGAATTTCTGGAAAATAGCTTTGCAAACATCTTCAGTTGTCGCCTTGCACCTGAAAAATCTTCACCGGAGCAATCAATCCGCCAATTGTCGGATCGTCCTGACTCTTTTCAAGTCTCATCCACCCCGCCACTTCGGAAAAGTGACCGGCCTCAACGTTCCCGAAACCGCCTCGTAACTCTACTCAGAAGCAGTTTTCCGTCTGTTTCGTCTCTCAATGCACGACGCAAAATGAGACGACTGGACGAATTTGCTACACAATTCCAACACAGAACCTGAAGAGCATTCTGCAACTTTACGAGATTTTCACCCACTTACACCATCGGAAGAGCGGAAACCGCATCCCCCAGACTCACAACACCTTCCGAGACGACCACCGCCGTGATTCCGCCATGGGCCAACATTGACGCATAACCGCCCGGCCCCAGGTTCTCTTCCATCCTGGAACAAGGCGGACAATTGCCAGACCCTTCCAGCACCGCCGTCCCAATTCGAAACGTCTGATACTTCAATGCAGCAAGGTTGATGCCGGAAACCACAATATTTCGCCGCAGTAACGACGGGTCGATCTTTCCTCGCCCCAGAATCGCCTCCACAACCGGGATATGCTCAGCCTGAATCAACGTCACCTGCCGCTTCGACTTCCTCGTCGGGCGGCAATGATGATCGCCTTCCACGCCGCCCGTCACGATACGAACGGTGTCCTGCGCCTTAATCTCTGATCGTGGCCCCGACGAGATTCCAATCCAGTCGACTTTTCCCTGAAACGTATTCGTGGAGAGCAGTTCTTTAAGTATCTCCATG